>JAWVZJ010000130.1:0-7182 GCA_033722255.1 Thermoanaerobaculia bacterium
TCCAGGGAGGCTTGTCCAGGCTCCGGAACCACTCCCCGGGAGTCCAGACGAGGCCGGTCAGGGCCGGCAGGAAGCTCACCAGGAGGAAGACGAGGAGGGCGAGGAGAGACCGCACAGATCAGGCTTCGTCGCTCTCCGGATCGTCTGTCTCCTCCACGTCCTTCTCCTCCCCGGCGCCCTCCTCCGAGCGCCATCGCCGGCCCACGATGCAGCAGTTGATCCCTCCGATGCCCATGGAGATCTTCCCCGCCGTGTCGCCCTCCGTCTCCACGGCTTCGTCCCGGACCAGGCGGTGCATGTGGGGCTGGATCATGGGATGGAGCTCGTCTTCGGAGACGTGGACGGGGGGGAGCTCTCCCCGGGCCACCCCCAGGTGCTGGGCCGTGAGCTCCCATCCGCCACACACGCTCATCCCGTGGCCGAAGGTTCCCTTCCGGGCCGTGATCGCCCGGGCGTCGGGGAGCACGGAGAGGGCGTTCAAGAGCTCGGTCCAGTCTCCGGGAGTGGCGGTGGCGTGCATGTCCCAGCTCCGGACGGCCGAGGCCTCGACTCCGGCCTCGTCGAAGGCCTGGCGCATTGCGATCCTCGGTCCCTCCTCGGAGGGGGTGATGATGTGGTCGGCGTCGGAGCTCACCCCGATGCCGAGGATCTCCAGGCCCAGGGGTTCGAGGCCTCGCTCCATGAGGTAGTCGGCGTCACCGACGATCCAGATGCAGCTCCCTCCGGCCACGTGGGTGCCCCGCATCCCCGTCAGGGGCTTGCTCACCTCCGAGTCGTGGGAGAGGACCCGGGCGTTGTAGAAGCCGGCGACTACCAGGGGATGGGGCGGAGGGTCGGTGGCCCCGACCACGGCCAGCTTCGCCTGGCCGAGCCGGATGGCGTTTTCCGCCATCTTCAGGGCGATTCCGAAGGTGGAGCAGGCGGCCACCGGGGCGATGGCGGGTCCGGTGATTCCCGCCAGCATGGAGATCTGGGCGGCGGGGATGTTGGCGATGTTCCAGAGGAGCTTGGCGTCGACGCTGGTCCAGGGCTCCGGAGGGCAGCCGTAGCGCTTGTTGAGACGCTTGCGGGCCGCCAGCTTGCGGCGGATCATCGCCCTCTTCGAGGCCTCCACGTCCTCTCCGATGCTCTGACCCTCGATCTCCCGGAGCTCGGCCAGGTACTCCTTCAATCCCTCGGAGTGGGGGAGCCAGCCCGAGAACCACTCCTCCCGGACCTGGTCGTGCCGTGGGTCCTCGGGATCCAGGTCGGCCGGATCCTCCGGGAGGTGCATGTCCTCCCGGATCCGCTGCTTCTCCTCCGGATCCGCCCGGCGGTAGGCGGCGAGCTGCGGATGGTGCTCCTCCCGGCACCAGAACCGGTCCCACCGTTGCTGGGCGTGGTGGTACTGGACGGCGACCTCGTACTCCAGGGGGAGGTCGCCCAGGCCGGTGCCGACGTATACGTGGGCCTGGGTTCCCAGGTCCTGGAGGATCGACTCCAGCTCCGGGTTCTGCTCCAGGGCCTGGAGGAAGGCCCCGATGGCGTACTTCACGTTCGAGCCCATCTTCTCGTCGAGCTGGGCGAAGCGCCGGGGCTCGAACCGGGCGTCGATCCAGGGTTTGTAGACCTCGAAGTCGAACTCCGGCATCCCGACGAGGAAGTTGCTGGGTCCGAAGCCCTCGAAGGGGGTCAGCCAGCTCTCCCGGGCCGAGAGGTTGCGCTCGAAGGTCTCGATGTTCGGGGAGCGGGGGGCCACCAGACCCCATCCGAAGATCCCCATTCGCTTGTCGTCTGCGGCCTCGGCCATGAGTTCCTCCCGAACGGGACGTCGTGTGGAGACGGGGATCTTATCAGTCGAGAAGCATCGTTCGCCGGGAGAGCACCAGGTACGATCCAGCCCATGGCGGGGGGTGGCCAGGGGAGCCGGGAGGGACGCTTGCGAATCCGACGGAGAAGGAGTCGGTCTCCGGAGCAGCTCGCCCGCCTCCTGACCGTCCTCCGGTCGCCCCGACGGCGAGCCGGCACGATCGAGGAGCGCCGCCGGGAGCTGGAGCGCTTCGTGGAGAGGATGCCCGGCGAGATTCCGGTGGAGTCCCGGATGGTGGAGGCGGGCGGGGTGCGCTGCGAGGGGATCGGGGACCCGGATGCGCCGCTCCGGGTGCTCTATTTCCACGGAGGGGGGTACGCCCTGGGATCGCCGCGAACACACCGCCAGCTGACCGCCCGGTTGGCCCGCTCGGCGGGGGCCGAGGTTCTGGTCCCCGACTACCGGCTGGCCCCGGAGAACCCGTTTCCGGCCGCCGTGGAGGACGCCCGGCGGGTCCATCGGTGGCTCCGGGAGAAGGACGGGTCCCGTCCCCTGGTCCTGGGTGGCGACAGCGCCGGAGGTGGATTGGCCCTGGCGTTGGCCCGGCAGATCGCCGGGACCCCCGGGGTTCCCCGAGGTCTCTTCGTCATCTCCCCCTGGACCGATCTGACCCACGGATCCCCGTCCATCGACGAGAATCGGGACCGGGATCCGGTGGTGGACCGCGGGGACCTGGAGTGGATGGCCTCCCTCTACCTCCAGGGAACACCGGCCAAGGAGCCATCGGCCTCCCCTCTTCACGGAGACCTCCGGGGCCTTCCCCCGACCCTGATCCTGGTGAGCGAGTCCGAGGCGCTCCGGGACGACGGGGTCCGGATGGCCCGGAAGCTCGTGGCAGCGGGGATTCCGACGGATCTCGAGATCTGGTCCGGTCAGCCCCACGTGTGGCCGATCTACGCCGGAATCCACGACGACGGGGTCCGGGCGATCCGGGAGATCGGAGCCTGGATCCGGGATCTGGCCTCCACCAGTTAGGATCCCTCCCCCCACCCTCTTCGAGCCCCGGATTCCCAGCCGAAGGGCCGGGCCAGGATCATCGAATGGTCGCTCATCGCCTGTAGTTGACACTCCCGGAGGCCTTTGCTAGCCTGCCAACTTCTCGGCGGTGTTCCGTCCAGGCCCGTAGCTCAGCTGGTTAGAGCGCTACGTTGACATCGTAGAGGTCAGCGGTTCGAGTCCGCTCGGGCCTACCATCCCACGTTCCGGTCCGCCGAGACGACGAGCACGATGGGTCGTCGCAGGCGCTTAGCTCAGCTGGTTAGAGCGCTACCTTCACACGGTAGAGGTCGGCGGTTCGAGTCCGCCAGCGCCTACCATGCCTGCCACGCCCCCGACTGAACCGGTACCTTCGACAGCAGCCCCTCCCCCAGAGCTCCGATGACGATCACCGAAGCCTCCACCCAGGAGACGATCGAGCTGACCCTTCCCGACGGCTCCGTCCGAGAGGTGCCGACGGGGACGACCCCCCTGGAGCTCGCCGAGAGCATCGGTCCGGGATTGGCCAGCGCCGCCGTGGGAGCGGAGCTCGAGGGGGATCTGGTGGATCTCCGGGAGCCCCTGGAGCGGGGAGGGACCATCTCCATCGTCACCGAGAAGAGCGATCGGGCGGGAGAGTTCGTCCGGCACAGCGCCGAGCACGTCCTGGCCGACGCCGTGAAGCGGTTGTGGCCCGAGGTGGAGATCGACGTGGGCCGGCAGGACCACACGGAGAAGTTCCAGTACGACTTCCGCTTTTCCCGGGCCTTCACCCCGGAAGACCTGGAGACGATCGAGGGGAAGATGCGGGAGATCCTCCAGGAGGAGAGCTCCTTCGAGCGGATCGAGGTCGACCGTGCCGAGGCGGAGGAGATCTTCCGGGAGATGGGCGAGAACCTCAAGGTCGAGCGTCTGGAGGAGATTCCGGAGGGAGAGACCATCACCCTGTTCCGGCACGGCGACTTCCTGGATCTCTGTCGGGGACCCCACGTCCAGCGGGTGGATCAGATCGGGGCGGTGAAGGTCCTGGACGCCTCCGGGGTCTATTTCCGGGGAGACGAGACCAACGAGATGCTCCAGCGAATCTACGGGACGGCCTTCTCCGATCCGAAGGATCTGGAGCTCTACCTGGAGCGTCAGGAGCAGGCGAAGGCCCGGGACCATCGGAAGCTCGGGCCGGAGCTGGACCTGTTCTCCTTCCACGAGCACGCCCCGGCGAGCCCCTTCTTCCATCCCAAGGGGGCCTTCGTATACAACGCCCTGATCGAGTACGTCCGGGAGCTCTACGAGGATCACGGGTACGGAGAGGTGGTGACCCCCCAGATCCTGGATCTCGAGATCTGGAAGACCTCGGGCCACTACGAGAACTACCGGGAGGCCATGTTCTTCGTCGACGCCGACGAGACGCCGATGGCGGTCAAGCCGATGAACTGCCCCACCCACTGCCTGATCTACGCCACGGATCTGCGCTCCTATCGGGATCTTCCGATCCGCTACGCGGATTTCGGGCGACTGCATCGATACGAGAAGAGCGGCGTCACCTCGGGTCTGACCCGGGTGCGGACCTTCGCCCAGGACGATGCCCACATCTTCTGCACCGAGGACCAGATCGAGGAGGAGGTGGTGGGGGTCCTGCGGATGATCCTCGATCTCTACGATACGTTCGGTTTCGAGAACCTGGTGATCGAGCTCTCCACCCGCCCCGAAAAATCCATGGGTACCGACGAGATGTGGGAGCGGGCCGAAGGGGCCCTGCAGGCTGCCCTCGAGGGTCAGGAGATCGACTTCGAGGTGAATCCCGGGGACGGAGCGTTCTACGGACCGAAGGTGGATTTCCAGATCGAGGACGCCCTGGGCCGCTCGTGGCAGCTGGGGACGATCCAGCTCGACTATCAGCTCCCGGAGCGCTTCGATCTCACCTATGTCGGGAGCGACGGGGAGACCCACCGGCCGGTGATGATCCACCGGGCCATGCTGGGCTCCCTGGAGCGCTTCCTGGGGATCCTCATCGAGCACACGGCGGGGAACCTCCCCCTCTGGCTCGCCCCGGTCCAGGGGGTGGTCCTCCCGGTCTCCGAGAAGTTCGCTCCCTACGCCGAGAAGGTTTGCCGGGACCTCCGGACGGCCGATCTCCGGATCGAGCTCGACGACCGGAACGAGAAGCTCGGGTACCGGATCCGGGAGGCCCAGCTCCAGAAGATCCCCTACATGCTGGTGGTGGGAGGGCGAGAGGAAGACGCCGGAACGGTGGCCGTCCGCCTCCGGACCGGTGAGGATCAGGGGGCCCGGCCCGTGGCCGAAGTCCGGGACGAGATCGAGGGTCGCGCCGCAGCCCGGGTCCCCGGGCTCTGAGGCGAGGACCCCGAAGGGAGGAGAAAGCTGAGCAAGGCCGATCGAAACCGAGTGAATCGCCAGATCCGCGCCCCCCGGATGCGGGTGATCGACGCCGACGGGGCCCAGCTCGGAATCCTGACCCGGGAGGAGGCGCTGAGGGTCGCGGAGGAGCAGGAGCTCGACCTCGTCGAGGTCGCTCCGGATGCCGACCCTCCGGTTTGCCGGGTGATCGATCACGGCAAGTACCTCTATCGGGAAAAGAAGAAGGAGCAGGAGTCCAAGCGGAAGAAGAAGCAACAGCAGCGGAAGGAGATCCAGCTCCGCCCGGGGATCGATGAGCACGACTATCAGGTGAAAGCCAGGCGCCTCTTCCGGTTTCTCGAAGAGGGGCATCGGGTGGAGGTGACGATCCGGTTCCGGGGGCGGGAGATGTCCCGGATGGATCTGGGGGAGAAACTGCTCCAGAGGTTGCGGGAGGAGATGGGAGAGAGGGGAGTGGTAGACTCTTCGCCCGAGCGTGCGGGCAACCGGATGCGCCAGGTCTTCGCCCCTCCCCGGAAGGGTGGTCGCCGATCCCCTGGACGATCCGTCGAGGGGGAGCCGGAGGGCCGCTGACCGCGGGCCGGGATCTGGCCGATGCCATGGAATCCGGTGGCCGGCCCGGAGTCGAAGAGCGACGAAGAGAGTCACGACGAGAGATCTCATCCTGGAATCGCAGTCAGACGTAGTTCGAACGCATCACGAGACGAAGGGACGACAGATGCCGAAGCAGAAGACCCACAAGGGAGCCGCCAAGCGCTTCAAGAAGACGGCCAAGGGCAAGATCAAGCGCCGGAAGGCGGGCCACAGCCACATCCTCACCAAGAAGAGCTCCAAGCGGAAGCGCCATCTCCGCCAGCCGACCCTGGTGAAGGGCAAGTTCAAGAAGAAGATCGAGGAGCTCCTCCACGACTGAGTGGAGGCCGAGCCGCGGCGGGGGAGAGCCTGTCCCGTCCGGCCGCCGACCAATCCGGGAGCCGTCTCCGGCTCCCCCGAACGCGAGGAAACGAGGTTCATCATGCGAGTCAAACGAGGCAACATCCGCAAGGAGCGCCGGAAGAGGATTCTCAAGCAGGCCAAGGGCTACTACGGGAAGAAGTCCAGGGCCCACCGGATCGCCAAGGAGGCGGTGGACCGCTCCGGTCTCTTCGCCTACCGGGATCGTCGGCAGAAGAAGCGCGACTTCCGTCGCCTCTGGATCGTCCGGATCAACGCCGCCGCCCGGCAGCACGGTCTGCCCTACAGCCGGTTCATCGGCGGCTTGAAGAAGGCCGACGTGGAGATCAACCGGAAGATGCTGGCCGACCTCGCCGTCCGGGAGGAGGACGCGTTCGCCGAGCTGGTGGAGGTCGCGAAGGAGGCCCTCGGCGACTGAGCCCCGGGAGCCATGGACGGTGACCGGCGGCCGGCCTGATGCCGGCCGCTCCGATTTCGAGGGGTCCGTCGGGACCGAGAGACGCGATGGAGAGGATCGAGAAGCTCGAGGCGAGTTTCGAGGCGGAGGCCGCCGAGGTCTCGACCCGTGAAGAGTGGGAGGAGCTGAGGCTCCACTGGGTCGGGCGCAAGCGGGGAATCGTCCGGGAGCTCCTCTCGAGCATCGGGGACGCGCCCCCGGAGGAGCGGGCCGAGTACGGCCAGGCCGTCAACGCCTTCCGGGATCGGGTGGAGACCCGACTGGAGTCCCTGGACGAGGAGATCCGGGAGGAGGAGCGGAAGAGGGAGGCGGCCCGGCGCCGGATCGACGTGACGCTTCCCGGCCGTCGGCCCAGGCTCGGGAGCCTTCATGCCGTGACCCACGTCTTCCGGGAGATCGAGGAGATCTTTCAGGGCCTCGGGTACAGCGTGGCCGAAGGACCCGAGATCGAGACTGACTTCCACAACTTCGAGGCCCTGAACATGCCCCCGGACCATCCGGCCCGGGACACCCAGGACACCTTCTTCGTGGAGGGTGGCCGGGTTCTCAGGACCCACACCTCCCCGGTGCA
>JAWVZJ010000131.1:0-7178 GCA_033722255.1 Thermoanaerobaculia bacterium
AGAGGACCGAATCATGCCTCCGGAACGGGGCCGGGCCCTGGCGGAGGCCCTTCCCGAGGCTCGCCTCGTTGAGCACCCCACCAGCGGCCACGCCCTGGTCGCCGAGGAGCCGGCCTGGCTGGTGGAGAAGACGCGGGCCTTCCTGAAGGACCTCCCGGGACGTGGGTGAGGGCATGACCGAGATCGAGCCGACCCGGAGCGGGCATCTCTCCCGAGGAGACCACCGGGTCTGGTGGGAGTACCACGGCGACGGCGACCGGGAGGCGGTGGTGCTGTTGAACGGCCTCGCCATGCACACCCGGGCCTGGTACGGCTTCCTCGACGAGCTGCGGCCGGAGCTCGACGTGCTCCTCTACGACTATCTCGGCCAGGGGCAATCCTCCTGCCCCGACGTCCCCTACTCGATCCCCGGCTTCTGCCACGATCTCGCCGGCATCCTGGACCATCTGGAGCTCGAGCGGGTCCACACCATGGGGATCTCCTACGGCGGCTTCATCGCCCTGGATTTCGGACGTCTCTACCAGGAGCGCCTCCTCACCCAGACCCTCTCCGGCATCCTTCTGAGCCACGAGCGCCAGTTCCAGATGTACCAGGATCTTTCCCTCCGCTTCTACCGAGGCGGTTCCGAGGCCTACGAGCTCTACACCCGGTACCTGTACGAGAAGATCTTCGGCGAGCTCTTCCTCCGCCGGACCGATCCCGGGACCCTGGAGAGCATGCGGGAACGCTTTCACGAGCGGTACCGGGACCGGGTGTACTGCCTGATCCGTCTCACCGAAGCCCAGGATCCCTTCTTCGACGAGCTCGACGAAAACATGGCCGGCTACCGGGCGGTCCGGACGCCGACCCTGCTCCTGACCGGCTCCCAGGACCGGGCGATCCCACCGTGGCAGCAGAGGAAGCTGGTGGACGTCTTCTCCGACATCCGCCACGAGACGATCGAGGGCTCGGGCCACGTGGTCTATCTCGAGCGGCGTGATCTCTTCTTCCCCGTCCTGAAGGCGTTCACGGAGGGCCGGTCCACGGAGTTCCGGATGCCGATCGTGGAGAGCCCCTCGTGACCCCGAGCCTCTTCGCCAGCTGGGTCCTGGTGATCGGCTACGCCGGAGCCATCCTGGTCCTGGTGGTCCGGGGAGCTCGTCTCAACCGGAACGTCGAGGACTACGCCGTGGGGAGCATCGCCTTCTCCCCGGTGGCGGTGGGCCTGGCCCTGGCCGCCTCCACCACCAGCGCCGCCACCTTCATCATCAACCCGGGGCTGGTGGCGTACTTCGGTCTCTCCGCCGTCTTCGGCCTCTGCGTGGTCCTCCCGGTGGCCATGGGGATCTCCCTGGTGATCCTGACCAAGGGGTTCCGGAAGTACGGGGGGACGGTGAAGGCCCTGACCCTCTCCCAGTGGGTGGGAAAGCGCTACGAGAGCCGGGGCTTCGCCGTCTTCTTTGCCGTCCTCTCGCTGCTCCTGATCACCTTCATCGTGCTGATTCTGGTGGGCCTGACCAAGGTCCTGTCCGCCTCCCTGGCCCTGGAGGAGATCCCGGTCCTGGCCGTGCTGGTGGCCTTCTCCTTCGGCTACATGATGTTCGGTGGTGCCAACTCCATGGTCTACACCAACACCATCCAGGCGGTGATCATGATCGTGGTGGCGATCATCCTTCTCGGCTCCGGCGCCGAGCACCTGGCCGAGGGCTTCGGGGGCCTGGTGGCCCGTCTCCGGGCGATCGACCCCGATCTCGCCACCCTCTACAACCCGAACAGCCCCTTGTTCCGGGACGGGTTCGAGGTCGTCTTCTGCACCATCGTGGTCGGCGTGGCCATCGTCTGTCAGCCCCACATCATCACGAAGTCCCTCCTTCTGGAGGAGGAGGACCAGGTGAATCGGTATCTCGCGGTGGGGATCACGGTCCAGGTCCTCTTTTTCCTGGTGGTGATCACCGGTCTCTGGGCGCGCCTCGAGTTCCCGGATCTCGTCGTCGGTGGGGAGCCCGTCGTGCCCGACAGCGTGATCTCCACCTACCTCGTCACCGAGTTCCCCTGGTTCGTGGGTGTGGTCGTCTTTCTCGGGCTGATCGCGGCCGGGATGTCGACTCTGGAGGGCTTGATCCAGTCTCTGTCGGTCATCGTCACCAACGACCTCGTCCACAACGTCCACGACGCCCTCTCCGGAGGAGAGCTCTCGGAGCGCTTTCTCTTCGTCCTGAATCGGGTGGTGATCGGGGTCCTCGCCGTGGCCTCCTTCGGCCTGGCCTGGTGGCAGCTCGTGGATCCGAACCTGAGCGTGATCATCTTCGCCCAGCTCGGGGTCTACGCGTATTTCGCGGCCGCCTTCGTGCCGGTTCTCTTCGGCACCTTCCTCGACGAGACGCCCCTGGTGGCGGTGGCCTCGGCCACGGTCGTGGCCCTGGCCGTCCACTACGGCCTCTACTACACGGGTCATCACTACTTCCCCTACTACGAGGGGGTTTCGGTCAAGAACCCCGGGATCTCCACCGCCCTGGGAATCGTTGCCGCCACCCTGGTCGGGGGGATCCTCCACCTGACCTTCAGGTTTCGGAGCAGAAGGGGCGAAGGGAACGCGCGGTAAAGCCCCGAATCCCCACCCACGAGTCCGACCAGCCGCGAGCCCCGGTGCCGTCCCCCGCGCGGCGAATCCCAGGATCCCCCGTGTAACCTCCTTCCACCCCTCCGGTATCACCTCACGAATGGGGGAGGAAGCGACAGCTTGGAAGGTCAGACGATCAGCGACGACGAGGCGATGGCGAGGGTCCGGGACGGAGACCTCGCCCGGCTCTCGATCCTCTTCGACCGCCACCACCGCCGGCTCTTCGGGTACTGCTTCAACTTCGTCCGGGACCGGACGGCGGCGGAGGACCTGGTGCAGGAGGTCTTCGTGAGGATGTTGAAGTATCGACACAGCTACCGGGAGCAGGGACGGTTCGAGGCCTGGATGTTCCGGATGGCCCGGAACGTGTGTCTCGATCACGTGGACCGGCGGGGGATCGAGATCCCGGTAGAGGAGATTCCCCGGGAGGCGGACGAGTCTCCGGAGGCCGGGCCCGACGCGGTGGCCGCGGGCCGGGAGGAGCTCAGGATCCTGGAACGGGCCCTGGGGCGGTTGCCGGAGGAGAAGCGGGATCTCCTCCTCCTGGCCCGGTTCGGCTCCCTCACCTACGACGAGATCGCCGAGACGCTGGGCTGCACGGTGGGAGCGCTGAAGGTCCGGGTCCACCGGGCCCTGAAGCAGCTCGAGGATCAGTACGCCATGGCCTCCGAGGGGAGGGCCTCGTGATCCGCTGCCAGGAGGTGATGGAGAGGGTGTCGGCGTCGTTGCTGGGCGGCGAACCCCGGGACGAGAGGGTGGTCCGACACCTGGAGGGATGTAACTCCTGTCGCGACGAGAGCCGGGAGCTCGAACGAACGTGGCGGCTTCTGGGAGAGCTGCCCGCGCCCGAGCCCGGGTCGGGATTTCGACGCCGGTTCGAGGCCATGCTGGCGGAGGAGATCGCCCGGAGCGAGAGCCGTTCGGGCCGGGATGTCGAGACGACCGGCTCGAGCTGGAGGGACCGGCTGGTCGCTTTCTGGTCCCGTCCCGGCCACGCTCTGGCTCTGGGCTCCGCGGTCGCGGCTCTGGTCGTCGGGCTCGTCGGAGGGGCCTTTGTCGCCTCCCGGGGTCCCGACCCCCAGGTCCAGGGCCTGAGGACCCAGGTGGCGGAGCTCCACGAGATGGTGGCCCTCTCCCTCCTGGAGCAGGAATCCGCCAGTCGGCGGCTCCAGGGAGTCCGCTACGGCACCGAAGCGGGACGGCCGCGGCCGCCCCTCCAGGACGCCCTGATCCAGGCGGTGGATCGGGATCCGAACGTGAACGTGCGCCTGGCGGCCCTCGACGCCCTGACTCCGGTGGCCGGGGAGAGGGCGGTGATGAACCGCCTGCTGCGCTCGTTGCCGAGGCAGGACTCTCCCCTGGTCCAGATCGCGATGATCGACCTCCTCCTCGAGGCCGACGGAGCCCAGGCCCGGCGCGTCGCCGGCCAGGTGGGCCGGGATCCCGAGCTCCCGGAGGAGGTCCGTCGGCACATCCGGGAGCGATTGAGGAGCGGAGGGCGAACGGAGAAAGGACGGAGGAGATCCGAATGAAGAAGCAGACCATCGGACTCTCGAGCCTGCTGTCTCTGATTCTCGCCCTGGCCCTGCCTGGGGTCTCCATTGCCCTGGTGGAGTCGGATCGGTGGACCGAGTCCTGGCGGGCGGTAGACCCTGAGGACGAGACGCTGGTGCTGGACACCATCGAGGGTTCGATCCGGGTTCGGGGCGTGGAGAGTAACGAGATTCGCCTCGTCATCGAGAAACGGCTGGAGGCGCCGACCCGGGCGGAGATGGAGGAGATCGAGAGCATGATGCCCCTTCGGATCGACCGGCGTCCGGGTGTGATCGAGGTGCTGGTGGACGCGCCTTGGCGGGACGAAGGGAACGGGTGGCACGGGGACCGCCACTGGAGCAATCCGGGATCGCTCCGCTACGACTTCACGGCGGAGATTCCCCGGGAAATGGCCGTGGTGCTGAAGACCGTGAACGACGGAGAGATCCGGACGGAGGATGTCCGGGGCAGCTTCGAGGTCCGGAACGTCAACGGCGGCCTCCGTCTCCAGGGACTCGGGGCCGCGGGGTCGGCGAAGACCGTGAACGGAGACGTGGAGATCCGGAAGAAGCCCTGACCGACACGAACGACGGGCGACGGGAAGGCAGAGAACGCAATGAGAAGAGAACGAAACAGGGAATCCGACACGTCGGAATCAAGAACGAAAAACTACCGAGGAACGACCATGCGAGCCGCCAACGACCGATCCGCACTTTCGATCTCCGGAGTCGCTTCCTGGGCTCTGGCGATGCTTTTCCTCCTGATGACCCTCCCCGCAGGGGCTGCGAGCCCGCCGGCGGAGGCCCTGGAGATCCCGGTTTCCCGGCCCGGTGAGCCGGTGAAGGTCGTGGCCTCGGCGATGTGGAGCGGGATCCACGTGGAAGCGTGGGACGGAGAGAACGTCCGGGTCTGGACGGAGGCCGACGAGGACCGGGACGAGGAGACGGTGCGGAAGGGTGGCCTGCGGAGGATTCCGAACGTGAGCTTCGGCGTCACCGCCGAAGAGGAGAACAACGAGATCCACGTCCGGGTGGACGGACAGGCCTCCGGCGAGCTCCTCCTCTGGGTACCCCGGCAGGCCTCTCTCGACCTGAAGACCGTGAACGGGGGAGAGATCTCCGTCGAGGGGGTGCACGGAGAGCTCGAGCTCACCAACACCAATGGTGAGATCGCGGCCCGGAACGTCCGGGGGACCGTGGTGGCCCACACCACGAACGGGGACATCGAGGTCGAGCTCGAGGAGGTGGATGCGGGATCTCCCATGTCCTTCAGCACCCTGAACGGCGACGTCGACGTGACCCTGCCCGCCTCCCTGAAGGCCGATCTTTTGATCAAGTCCACCCACGGCGACATCTACACCGACTTCGAAGTGGAGATCCAGCCCCGGACGGCTCGGGTGGAGGAGGAGCGGGTCGGAGGCCGCTACCGGGTCCAGCTCGAGAAGAACGTCCGGGGCCGTATCAACGGAGGCGGCCCAGAGCTCCAATTCCGGACCTTCAACGGTGACGTGTACCTGCGGAAGACGGGCTGACCGCCTTCTCTCCAGCATTGGGCTCGAAACGGCTCGATAGCGCCGGCAGGCAGGCCGGGGATGCCGGCGCCCCGGGTTGCCTGGACGTGGAGCTCGAGGGCCCGAACCGGCCTCCCTGGTCGGGTCCCGGAACACCTCCTCGGTCGGTCTATCCAGGATCGGTTCAGTAGACCGACCGGGATCGCTCCTGTCGTTCCCTAGTTCCGATCCTCGGATCGGGCTGGCTTCTTCGGCCTCGCGGTCTGGATGGACCGGCGAGCTCCGGAAGAGCCGATCGGCCACGGGAGTGATCCGGCCCGGCAGGGAAAGAGGGACTCTGCCCCGGCTCGGTAGAAGCTCCCCAGGGTGGCCCTCGAGGTGCCGACCACCCGAGGGGGCGGGAAAGAGGACTCCCCCTCGGGGCGGTGTACGCGAATTTCGGATCCACTAGTCTGCCTTTTCGTTCGCAAACCGAGAATTCGGGTACCCGTCGGAGGATGGCCGATGATCCAGAGTGCTGCTACGAAATACGCCATCCGGGCCTTGTGTCACCTGGCCGGATCCCGGGTGGAGGGACGGCCCGTTCCCGCCAAGGAGATCGCCGGGAGACTGGAGATCCCCTACCACTTCCTCTCGAAGATCCTGCAGGAGCTGGCCCGCAAAGGGATCCTGGAGTCGGTCAAGGGTCCCGGAGGGGGCTTCCGGCTGCTCCGGCCCCCGGAGGAGACGAGCCTCTACGACCTGGTCACGATGGTGGAAGGACCGGTCTCCGAGACGGAGTGCATGCTCGGCCTCGAGTTCTGTGAGGACGAGCCCCCCTGTCCGATGCACGCGTTCTGGGAGAGGCACCGATCCCTATTCCGGAGCAAGATGGAGTCCGTCTCCCTCGTGGATCTGGCCCGTACCGCCGAGGGGAGACGGGAGACCGGGGCGGTTGTGGAGATGGTGGAGTGAGAGGATCCCGTTCCGCTCCGGGAGCCGAGGAGGGAGTCCGGCCCGCTGTGCCCAGACCGGGTCTCACGGTGCTGATTCTGCTCGGGATCGTCGTGTCGGTTCTCTGTGAGCTGGGCGGTTCGACGATGGACCGTGACCGGATCGACTGGGCTCCGCCCGCTTCTCCGGAGCTCCTTGTCACCGCGGTTCCGTTCAGCGAAGCGTCCGAGGAGAGCCCCCGGCCGTGCACCGCCGGCTCTCGACTGCTCCGGATCGCCGCTGGCGGAACGCTCACCGTGCTGGCTCCGGGATTCGATGCCGCCTGCGATCCGGTCCTGGCCCCGGACGGGGAGCGGTTGATCTTCCGGGGGAGGGAGAGGTCGACGGATCCGTGGCGTATCTGGGAGCTGGAGCTCGAGTCCGGTGGGGACGGAGGACCCCGGGCCGTGACTCCGGCCGACCGGGGCTGCCTCCGGCCCGCGATCCTCGCCGACGGGGGTGCCGCCTTCGTGTGCGGGGGAGACCTCTTCCGGACGCCAGGTGAGACGGATTCCGAGGGTGACGCCGCTCCGGTCCGACTGACGGCCTCCGGCGGGTCGATCG
>JAWVZJ010000132.1:0-7168 GCA_033722255.1 Thermoanaerobaculia bacterium
ACGAGCCGCAGCGGGTTGTATCTCAAGATGCGGCGGCTGGAGTTGATGAAAAACAACAGCTAGGAGTCTGCGCGGCAGGATCGCTCTGACTCGCTTATGAGCGTGGCCGTTCTAGCTTTGGAGGAGCTTTCGGAGTCGAGTTGATCGACGTCTTTCGGGTGCGCGGGAAGCAGAGAATCGAGTCTTCGGGGGAGGAATTGATCGCGGGTGGGCGAAGTTCTGAAATCGGGGGTCCCGAGCTTCGTTTTCATGCCGTGGCCGCTTCGAGTTGAGCCATTCTTCTCAGATTCGTGGCCAGGCACACGAGATCCCACTCTCCGGTGGTCTTGGCCAAGCCACGGAAGCTGAATTGTCGGAAACCGAGCACGTTCTTGATCCATCCGAACACCGGCTCTGGAATGGTTTTGCGTCTCGCATACCGACGCTTGCCATCTTCGGTGTTGAGTTTTTTCCGCATCCGCTCAGTGGCAGGCTCATCGGAAGGGCTCGAGGGGGTGCGCTTACCTTCCCGACTGAGAGCCACGTAAGCATCGACCTCGCGTTCTTCCAGCAGCTTCAAGTTCTCCTCTGAGCGGTAGCCTGCATCGGCGAGGAGTCGTCCGGGACGATGCCCCGTGATGGATTCGATCGTGTCGACAAGGGGCTCGAGCTGCCGGACATCCGAAGCGTTGTTGGTCAGCCCGGTGGCAACGATGATCTGGTGGTCGGCATCCACGGCGATCTGTGCGTTGTAGCACTGGTCAAACCCCAGAGAGGACTTCATGATTCGGCTCTCTGGATCGGTGAAGTTGTCTTGATCCTTGTTCTCGGGCACCCCGAAGTCCCGAGCGAAGTTCCGACCTCCTCGAGGACTCTTTCTACCGTCGCCCTCGTGTCTGCCCCTCTTGCGATCCGCTTGCGCCTGCCGTTTCTCCAACCGCTCCTTGGCCTCCCGGATCACCTTCAAACGATCCTCGCGACGCCGCAGCTCCTCGGGAAGCTCATCCCCCCGTTTGTCCGGCCCATAAAGGCGGTCCTCCTCCGCATCCACGGCCTCTGCCTTCCCCAATAACCTGTCGATCTCTCGACGCAACCGCTTCTCCTCTTCGCGCATCCGTCCGTAGCTCATCGCCTTGTGGCGACTCGCATTCGCCTTGACTTTCGAGCCGTCCACCGCCACTGTGCCCAGCTTCGCAATCCCCGACTCCCGGGCCATCTCGACTACCTGGGCAAAAAGCTCTCCGAACTCCTGGAGGTGATCGTGCCGAAAATCACAGATCGTGCGATGAGCCGGGAAGTTTCCCGCCGCCAAGACACGAAAGGCCACGTCCTCCTCGAGCTTCTTGGCGATCTTGCGCGAAGAAAACACCCCCGTCGCATAGGCGTAGACCAGCACCTTCACCATCATCTCGGGATGAAACGGACGATTCCGGCGACCGTCTCCCTCATAGCGCACAAAAAACCCGCTCAGATCCAACAAGTCCACCGTGTCGGAGATGAAATACGCCAAATGATCCTCGGAAAGCCAGTCCCGAGGCGATGGCGGAAGCAGAAAACTCTGGTCCGGATCGTATGGCCTGAATGTCGTGGGCATGTCTCAGTCTACCCTTTCCTGCCGCGCAGACTCCTAGAAACGACCTACGCCCGTCCGGGACGCGGGTCCCCGGGCCGCCCTTCTGTCGCGAGGGCCCCGCTGCCGTTCGCCTGTCCGGTACATGCTGTCGGTCAGTCCTCCCCGGGGGGCTCCAGGTCGTCCAGGGCCTCCGCGAGCTTCGGATCCGTCTCCGCCAGGCGCTGGAGCTCCTCCGAGCCCAGACGGTCCCGGAGCATCTCCAGGAAGACCCTGTTCAAGCGGTCCAGTCCGTCGGCGAGACTCTCGAGCTCGGGGCTCCCGGTATGGCTTTGGAACATCCCGGCCATCCGGCCATGGAGAGCCTTGAAGAGCGAAGATGGGGTCGCGGCGGAGAGCTCCTCCACCGAGCGGGACAGATCCTCGATCCGGGAGCGCTCGAAGTAGGCCAGGAACTCCTCTCCGTCGAGCACGACGCCGACGAGCCTCCAGCCCTCCTCCGCGGCTCGTCCCAGGAGCTCCTCCGAGGGGGGAGAGTCCAGCTCCATCCGCCGGTACTCGTAGTGCGGTCGTCCCATGCCCGAGGGAAGGATATCTCACCCGGGGACCGGTTGCAGCCCCCTGTTCGTCCGCCGTCGATCGACGGTCGTCCCGTGAGAGGTGACGGACACCGGGACTGCTAGGCTCCCGCCGTGCTTCGCTCCGCCCCGTCTCGGTGGCCGGATCCGGCCGGAGGTCGACCGGATCCGGAGCGTCTCGGTACCGAAAGTCCGGCGATCTCCCCGGGACTCCTCTCCCGTCTCTACCTTCCCGTCTTCTCCGCCCTCCTCCTCTGGCGGCTCTTCCTCGCCTGGCGCTTCCCGTTCCTCGGTGACGAGGCCTACTTTCTCCTCTGGGGCCGCCATCCGGCCCTCGGGTATTACGACCATCCGCCGATGCTGGGCTGGTGGCTCGCCCCGCTGGTGCAGCTCTCCGAATCTCCCTTCCTGGCTCGTCTCCCGACGGTGATCGGGATCGCCCTCATGGGCTGGATCCTGTATCGGGCCGCCCGGCCCGTCGTCGGAGAGGAGAGGGCGTCCGGTGCCTCTCTCCTCTTGCTCCTGTCTCCCTTCTACGTAGTGGACGTCTTCGTGTTGACGGACACGCCGTTGATGCTCTTCACCCTGGGCTCGGGAATTCTCTACTGGAGGGCGACGGTACGGGACAGTCTCCCGCTGTACGCCGGGGCCGGGGTGCTGCTGGGGCTGGCGATCCTCTCCAAATATCTGGCGGGCCTCCTGGCCCTCGCCTATCTCCTCCGGGTGCTCCTGGTCTCCCGGAGCTCGCGGCAGACCCGGGGCTTGCTGGTTCTGGGAGTCGCCGCCACTCCCTTCCTGCTCTTCAACCTCTGGTGGAACGCGGAGAACTGCTGGCCCAACCTCTTCTTCAACCTCGTGAGCCGCCACGTGGGGGAGGCCGAACGGTATACCTGGAAGAACGTCCTCATCTGCGGGGCGACCCATCTCTGGTTCCTCTCTCCGGTCGGCCTGGTGCTGGTGAGCCGCCGATGGCGTCGGATCCGGCGGGCGGCCCGGGATCGTCTCTGGTCCCCCCCGGTTTTCGCGGCCCTGGTCCCCTTGGCCCTCTTGACGATCTCCCCCTTCTTCGGTCCCTTCGGCGCGTACTGGGTTCTTTCGTTCTATCCCTTCCTGTACCTGCTCTTCGCCCGGGTGCTCGAGCCGTCGGAGATGAGGCTCCTGGTCTCCTCCATGGCCGTCTTCGCCGTCGCCCATGTCGCCCTGTTCACCTGGGCGGTGACCCGGCCTCTGGAGACCTGGGAGGAGCGGAGCTTCTACGACGCCCTGGTGATGATGGAGAGGCCGGCGGAGTTGGCGGAGCGGGTGGAGTCCCGAGCCGAGGGCCGGCCTCTGGTGGCCCTGGGGTACTCGCCGGCCTCCCTTCTCGCCTGGGGTACCGGAGGGCCGGTGGCGGTTTTCGGTCCGGGGTCTCACTACGCCCGTCAGGACGATTACTGGACGGACTGGAGCCGATACCGGGACGGTTCCCTGGCGATCTTCAGCAAGGAACCCCCGGCCCGAGAGTCCCTGATTCCCTACTTCGAGTCGACCCGGATCGTCGATCTGTCCCTCGCCGGAGCGGAGTACCATCTCGTCCTCGGCGACGGATTCCGCTACCGACGATACCGCGACGAGGTTCTGGAGGAGATCCGCCGTCGGTACTACCCCGTCCCGCCCTGGCTCCCGGATTCCGGATGTCCGGTCCCGCCGGCCGAGGATTTCTCGGCTTGCTCCCGGCCCTTCTTCGCCTGCAGCTTCGGGGCGAGGATCAGGGCGGTCCCGTAGAGGAGGAGGGAGAGGAACAACGTTCCGGGGCGCCCCTGGACGAAGTCCTCGAACAGGAGTTTCAGGCCTCCGGCCAGGAGGGCGGGATAGACGAGCCATCGACTCGCCTCCAGAAGCTGGAAGCGACCGCCCACGGCCAGGGCGACGGCCACCAGCCCCAGGACCGCGGTTCGGAGGACGGCCACGGCCCCGGCGTCCACCTCGGGTCCCGGTCGGATGCCGGATACTTTCGATCCCAGGAGGAGGAGAAGGGTCCCGACCCCCCAGGCGAGGACGAAGAGGTGGGGGAGACGGTGTCCGCCGCGGAAGGGACCTCGGTAGGGACTCGTCGGCTCGGGGATCAGGAGACAGAGCACCGCGCAGGCGACGGTGAGGAGGGCCCCGCCTCCGAGGTCCGGCCACGGCTGGTGCGCGGGAGCCACGAAGGTCAGGGCCCCGTCGACGAAGAGCCCCGACGCTCCGGCCGCGGCCAGCACGAAGAGGCCCGAGTGGAGGCTCAGGGAGAGCCTGCCGAACCGCCGTCCGGCAGCGGCGCTCACCACCGCCAGGAGGAGCCAGATCCCGGCGGGCCAGGGCAGGAGGAGTCCGGTACCCACCAACAGAAAGAGCATCCCCAGGGTAGCGAGGTAGTGGAACGTCGTGCGCCGGGAGCGCTCGACCCCACGGAAGGCCAGGATGTAGGCGCCGACGGCGACGGCAGAGGTCAGGACCCCGAGAACCGGTCCCAGCCCCGGATCCGATCGGACGGCCAGGAGGGCTCCCCCCAGCCCGATCGCCACTGCCAGACCGCTCTGAGCGAGGGTGAGGAGGCTCACCGGATGCCACTCCTCCAGGGCGGAAAGCCCGAAGCTCCCGAGGTAGAGGAGAGCCAGAGCCAGTTGCACCGGAAGCGCGGCCAGGGGAGATACGCCCCCCTGCTCCGCCACGAGGCCGAAGGTCAGGATGGCGACCCCGAGGTCCGCTCCCACGGCGGCGAACCAGGGCAGGGCGGTCCACTCCCTCTGCCAGGCGGTCCAGAGCGACCCGATCCCGAGGAGGACCAGAACCGCGGCGAAGGGGGCGATCGAGCGCGTTCCCAGCATGGTGGCCAGGGAGGCCGCCAGGCCGCCGACTACCGTCACCCAGGCCAGGACCCGGAGCTCCCGGTGCCAGGACACCGCCAGGAGGAGAAGGAGGTACAGGCTCAGGAGCAGGGAGCCGCCGGCGGGGCCCAGGAGGCCGAACCGCACCGTGGTCTCCCAGATCATCGGAAATCCGACCAGGACTCCGGCGATTCCGTGGGCGATTCCGCTGTGGCGACGGCCCGCTCCGGCGGCCCTCCAGGCGAGGACGATCCAGGTCAGGCCGTAAACCACCCCGAGGAAGAGGCCCAGGGCCGTGGGAAGGGTCCGGGACTCGGTGAGGGCCCGGAGGAGGTAGCCGCCTCCCATGACCAGGAGCGTCCGTCCCACGTAGCCCAGCTCCTCCGGGGCCGAGAGTCGTGCGGTCGTCGTCGCGCTCTCCGCGCGGGCCGCCTCCTCCGGAGGTGGCGCGGTTGCGGAAGGGCCGAGCTCCAGGTGCCGCTCGACGGCGGCCAGGCGTTGCTCGAGCGACTTCACCGTCCGGTCCAGCTCCTCGATCCTTCGCACCCGGGAGGGGGAGTCTTCAGCCTCCATGCACGACCCGGTTCGTCGATCCCGACCCTGCTCGTCGCCCGGAGGGGATCCGTTCTCGGCGTCTCATCTCCTGTCGTCTCCCTAATTCCCGTATTGTAGGATCGGCGGAAGTATAGGAATCGGCCCCGAACCCCACACCGCCCCGAGGGGCGGGGGGCGTTTGACCCGACCCACCCGCAGGAACGGGTCGACACCCCCCTCCTTTGGGGTGTGGTTGCCGAGTGAAGCTCGTGGGAGGGTGGCCCGAATCGGAGAAAAGGAGGTCGCGTCCGTTCCGGGGGGCGGCCCGAAAAGGAGGTCCTGGAGTGGTCGACCGAGCCCGACGTCGTTTCGTGAACTGGTTTCTGGGCACGGCGATCGGTGCCTTCATCGCCTCCGTGCTCTATCCAGTCGTCCGCTTCGTCAGTCCCCCCGAGGTTCCCGAGTCCACGACCAACCAGGTGGAAGCGGGACGGGTGAACGATCCCGAGTTCGTCCAGAACGGGTTCAAGATCGTCCGGTTCGGCAACGAGCCGGTGATCGTGCTGCAGGCGGGAGAACGGGATTTCCGGGCCTTCGAGGCCACCTGCACGCACCTCGACTGCATCGTCGAGTATCGGCAGAGCGAGCGGGTGATCTGGTGCAACTGTCACAACGGCGCCTACGACCTCACCGGAAAAAACATCAGCGGCCCTCCTCCCCGGCCCTTGCCGTCGTTCCAGGTCCATCTGGTGGAGGGTGAAGGGGGCCAGCCGCCGTCGGTCGTGGTCGAGAGGGCCTGACCGTGAGGTTCCTGCGAGAGCTCGGGGATTGGCTGAACGACCGGTTGAACCTGGACTGGGCCAGGGAGAAGCTCGCCAAGAAGGACGTTCCCGTCCACCGGTACGCGGTCTTCTACTACCTGGGAGGGATGACCCTGTTCTTCTTCCTCGTGCAGGTGGCGACCGGGATCCTCCTGATGCTCTACTACCGGCCTTCCGCCGATCAGGCCTTCGAGTCCGTGGAGTTCATCATGACCACCGTTCCTTTCGGGTGGCTCATCCGTTCGCTCCACTCCTGGTCGGCGAACCTCATGGTCTACTTCGCCTTCCTCCACCTGGCCTCGGTCTATTTCCTCAAGGCGTATCGACCCCCCCGGGACCTGACGTGGATCACCGGAGGCCTCCTCTTTTTCGTGATCCTCGGATTCGGATTCTCGGGATATCTCCTGCCCTGGAACCAGCTGGCCTTCTTCGCCACCAAGGTGGGAACCGACATCGCGGGGTCGGTGCCGCTGGTGGGGGAGTGGACGCTCCGTTTCCTCCGGGGAGGAGAGCGGGTCACCGGGGGCACACTGTCCCGGTTTTACGGGTGGCACGTGGCGATTCTTCCGGCGGCGGCGTCGGTGTTGCTGGGGGTCCACCTCCTCCTGGTCCAGATCAAGGGCATGAGCGTTCCCCCGGCGGCGGAGGAGGAGGCGAAACGCCGCCGGCCCATGAAGTTCTTTCCCGACTTTGCCCTCCGGGACCTCTTTGGATGGACCCTGGCCCTGGGAGTCCTGGCCACGCTGGCGGCCCTGTTTCCGTGGGAGCTCGGGGAGAAGGCCGATCCCTTCGCGCCGGCCTACAAGGACATCAAGCCCGAGTGGTACTTCATGTTCCTCT
>JAWVZJ010000133.1:0-7120 GCA_033722255.1 Thermoanaerobaculia bacterium
CACCCGGACGGGGCGCTCGTCCGCGAGATTCCGGGTCTCCTCCGGATCCCGGCTCCAATCGAAGAGCCCGGGACCGGTCCAGTGCTCGTTTCGGTGGAACACGAAATGGCTGTCTCGAGTCACGACGCTCTCCCCGAACCTCTGGTCGAGATCGAGATGGGCGAAGGCGCGCCGAGGTCCTCCGGGGACGTCGCCGCCCGAGAGGAGGGGCAACAGGCTCTCGCCCTGGACGAGGGGCGGGGGGTCGACCCCCGCCAGCTCCAGGAGCGTCGGCACCACGTCCACCAGGCCGACCACCGGCTCCACCACGCTTCCTCCGGCTCCCTCCCGGGGAAGCTTGACCACCAGGGGTACCCAAATCTGCTCCCGGTACAGGGTCTTGCCGTGTTGCCACCAGCCGTGGTCGTAGAACTCCTCGCCGTGGTCCGAGACCAGGACCACGACCGAGCTCCGGTCGAGGCCTCGGGCCTCCAGACCGTCCAGGAACGCCCCGAACTGGGCGTCGTTGAAGGCGATCTCGGCGTCGTAGAGGGCCAGCAGATCCCGGCGGAGGGAATCGGTGGGGACCCTCTCGCCCCGGGTGAGCTCTTGGAGCGGTTCCATGAGACCCACCTGTGGATCCCGCACCCTGGAGGCGAAGCGGCTCCGGAACGGCTCCGGCGGGGTGTAGGGTCCGTGGGGATCGGTGGCGTGGACATAGGCGAAGAGCGGCTCGGAGGTCTCCGGCTCAGAGTCGAGCCAGTCGAAGAAGGCCTCGTTGAGCTCGTCCGAGAATCGATGAATCCGTTCCGTATCCTCTTCCTCCAGGTGACGGAACTCGTCGAATCCCTGGGCGAATCCGGCCCGGGCTCCCACATTGCCGTTGGTGATGAAGGCGGTCGTCCGGTATCCAGCGTCCTGGAGGAGCTCTGCCAACGTTCTGGCTTCTTCGGGCAGGGCGTCGTCCCGACCGATGGCCCCGTGGCTCCGGGGGTGGACACCGGTCAGGAGGGAGGCCACGGAGGATCGGGTCCAGGAGGAGGGAGCCACGGCCCGGCGGAAAAGGACCGCGTTTCCGGCGAAGGAGTCGATCTCCGGGGAGATTGGTCGGGGATAGCCGTAACAGCCGAGATGGTCGGCCCGGAGGGTGTCGATCAGGTAGATGAAGACGTTCGGCCGGTCCGGGAGGCTCTCCGCCAGGGTCCGAGTCCTCGGTTCGTTCCGGGTGACACCGGGACTCTGATGTCGGAGGACCCGGGGGGCCAGCACCCGGAGTCCTCCGGGCTCTCCCCGGATCCGATCCCACCAGCCGGCATCGTTCACCGTCAGGAGGGAGAGTCTGACCGGACCGGGCGTATCCAGACCGAGGACCACATCGAGGGAACGATCGGCCCCCGCAGGTTCGATCGTGACGTTTCGGAGATCTCTCTTCCCTTCCTCCTCGAGCTCGACCACCAGTCGGGGGCTTCCTGGAGCCTCCTGGGGCTCCAGCCCGTTCAGCCGGAGCCGGTCGCCGGGACCGAGATGGAGGAAGTAGTCGATCCGATGGGCCGGAGGCAGGAGCAGATCCCCCCCCGGGGCCTCGACGGCCCGATCTCCGCGACCCCCGTCCAGGCGTCCCTCGAGACGGATCTCCTCCCACTTGACGGCCAGGGGCCTCTCGTCCTCGGAGTCCGGGTCCACCTCCGCCGGGGCCTGGCTCCAGCGATACCGAAGCTCCAGGTGGTTGATGCCGGCGCGGATCTTCCGGGCCGGGAGGCGGATCCGGTACGACCGGGTGAAGGGCCACAGCTCGACGACGTCCACCTCCGTTCCCTGGAGGAAGAACCGGATCGTCTGGTCTGGTCGGTCGTCCTCGGCATCGTAGGCCCGGGCCCGGAATCGCACGGAGACCTCCTGGCTCCGGGGAGCGAAAAAGGTGAGCCGGGAGCCGGCTCCCACGCCCCAGGCGTACCCCTTCTCCAGCTCCCAGGGACGCTGGGACCACCCCTCCTGGAGAGTCTCCATCTCCGAGGTCGGGTTCGAGAAGTCGAAGCTCCCGAAGGGGGACCGGACCTGGGCCACGGACAGACGGAGCCCCAGATCGACGGTGTCCCGCCCGGGACTCGTGGCCGCCGTCGGGGTGGGGCCGATCTCCAGGGATCCCGGCCTCCGGGCCGAACTCTCCTCGTCCGACACGCATCCCAGGATGGCGAGGGTCGCGAGGGGGATCCAGAGTCTGATGAGGGTCATCATGGATGGGATCGAGGATCGGATCGGGCGCGGCGCGGATCGTCGGGTGGCTCGGTGGGTCTGCCGGGTCGGGTGGGCCGCGCTCGGCAGCCCGGGGAGACGACAATCTACCAGCTTCGGTCCTCGAACGAGCCCATTTGCCCGCTCGAA
The DNA here is from genome assembly GCA_033722255.1 of Thermoanaerobaculia bacterium. Lineage (GTDB taxonomy): Bacteria > Acidobacteriota > Thermoanaerobaculia > Multivoradales > JAIOJS01 > JAWVZJ01. The sequence goes on from JAWVZJ010000133.1 coordinate 2,362, forward strand.
AATGTCTTTCGTGCTCGACTTGCGGGTCCAGTTTTGGCATTCTGATGCGGCTCCACCCGGAGCTTCGGTGCCCGCGGACCGTCTCGCCCCGAGAGCGGCGGCCCACGGGATCCGGACGGACCTTCCCGTCCGCCGGCGGCGGAGGGCTGGGGCACGATCCCCTCATGAACGGACTTTCCATCTCCAGCGTCTCCAGGTCGGTCCGTAGGAGCCTCTCGGACTGGTGGCCCCGCCTCGTTCTCCTGGGCTCGTTCTTCTTCGCGGTGGCTGCCATCACGCCCCGGATGGACGGAGACGCCCGTCTCCTGGCCGCAACCGGGCTGGTGGCCCTTCTCGGCATCGGATTCCTGGATCGTCCCCGGGGAGTCGTGACCGGTTCTGCCGCCGTCCTCCTCCTCTTCGTCCTGCTGACGGTGCCGTCGCCTCCGCTCCGGGGGACCTGCTTTCTCCTCGCCGCTGCCGCCGCGACGGCCGTCGTCGGGACCCGACGGTGGCTCCGGGAGGGGGAGCTGGGATTCTCCGGACTCCTGGGGCTGGCCCTGGTCCTCCAGGCCGGTTTCCGGCCGGAATGGCTCCTGCCCGGCGCCTGGGGACCGGAGACCGTGGCTCGGCTCCTGTTCCCGCCGGTGGCGGTGGCCGCTGCGGGCTACCTGCTCCGGTTCCGATACCCGCCGCGGTCGAACCTGGTCCTCCTCCTGCTCACCGTGGTGGTTTGCCGGGGAGCCACCCTCACGGCGGCCTTCGCCCTCGTCGCCCCCGTGGCGATCGAGCTGCTCCGGGATCGGGGGCCCCGGGTGCGGGGGGTAGCGCTGGCCCTGGCCCTTGCGGGGTTGGCGTGGCGCCCCTGGCTGGTCGGAGTCGGGGCGTTGGCTGCGATTTTCCTCCGGCTCCCGGCCGTCGGGGCGGCTCTCGGGGGCGGCCTGTTGGCGGCCGGGTCTCTCCTCGCCCCCCCGTCTTCCGGGGCTCCGGGACTCTGGGTTCCCTTGCTCCTCTGTCCGGCCCTTCTCTGGCCCGGAGGCCGGCATCCGGTCCGACTCGGGGCCGGTGCCCTCCTCGCCTGGGGCGGCTGGAGGTTGGCCGGAGCCGGGGGCCTCGCCCTCGGCGCCTCCTGGCTGGTGGCCGCCCTCTTCGAGGAGGAAGAGGTGCCTGCGCCGGCACTGCCCTGGATCGTGACGGCGGGCCTGGCCCTGTGGCTCGTGCGGGGGTATCCCTGGATGGGAGAGTCGGAGCGGCTCCTCCGGGCCCTGGGTTTCCCGGGTCCCTGGTGGGCTGCGGCGATCCTCGGACTTCTCTTCGTGGCGGGGTCGGTCGTGGCGCGACGGTGGAGGGGGGCCTGGCCGGGGGTCGTCGTCGTTCTCTGGGCGGGGCTGATCCTGGCGGCGGGACCGCCGGGACGGACGCTTCGGTCCGGTGCGGTTCCCCTGGTGCTCACGGACGAGGCCAGGGTGTGGTGGACGGAAGAGGGAGGTCCGGCGGTGGAGACGGTGACCGTGGAGTCTGTCCTGACAAACGCCGCGGGCCTGAGAGACGGAACGGAGGTGGGGAGGGTGGTGCTGATCCGGGAGGGGCAGGAGAACGTCCGGTGGCCGGTGCGGGTCGGAGAGACCACCGGGGAGTGGGCGGCCCGATCCCGTCCCGGCGTCCCGGCTCCGGAGCCCTGGTCGGTCTGGGTGGCCGAGGATTCCTTCTTCGGCCAGCGGTACCGGGGTGTCTGGGAGCCGGAGACACCGGTCCACGGTGTCGACGGAGTCCGGCTCATCCGGTCGAAGGAGCTCCCGGAGGATGTCGAGTGGATCGTCTGGACCGTCCGGGTGGTTCCCCCATGACTCGTGGGTGGAGTCGGCTGTCGTGGCTTCTGGCGGGCCTCCTGGTTCTCGCCGGGGCCGCGCTTCACTTCTGGTACTGGTACGGGCCTCGATTCCACGCCCTGCCGGTGGAGGAGTCCCGGCTGCTTCCCCCACCCTCCGAGGTCGAGACCTCGATCTGGCTGCCCTATCCCCACCAGAACTGGAAGGCTCTGGAACGGGAGCTGGTCGACCCCGAAGAGCTCGTGGCGGCGGCGGGTCGGCTGCTGGGCCGGGAGGGGCTCCGTCTCCCGCGGCTCGAGCCCTTCGGAATCCCCCCCTCCCGGGAGGCGTCGCTCCGGGTTTTTCCCCGGGGAGGGAGATCGATCCAGCTCGCCGTCTACCCCCTGGTCCGGTGGTCGTCCCGGATCGCCGGAGAGCTGGCCGGCAATCCCTGGCTCCGGGGAGGAGCGGTCCGCTACGACGGCGATCCGGCGTCCGTGACCTGGTCTTCTGGGGTCTGGAGAGTGGAGTCCTCGTCGACGCCGCCGCCGGGGGCTCCGGGGGCGGGCGAGGTTCCGGCGGGCTCGGAAGCCAGGGTCTGGGCCAGACTCTCCTCGGATCGGGCCCTGGGACCCCTTCCTGCGGGCCGGTACGATCTCACCATGGAGGGTGCCTGGGCCCGTCTGACTCCGGTGGGCCGGGAAGCATCGGTGCCGAGGCTCCCGGAGGGGGTGGTCCTGGCGGTGGCGGAGCGGAGGGAGTCCGACCTGAGGCTCTTCGTTCTCGCGGAGGGATCGCCCCTGGGTGTCGCCGGGATCCGTCTGCCCGGCTTTTTGACCGTGGCCCGGGACCGGGGAGAGGCCGCCGCCTGGTTTCCCGGCCACGACCTGCTTCGGGAGCTCGACGCGGTGCACACCCGACCGAGGGCCGACGGATCGCTGGCGGTGGCCAGCGACGAGACCCTCTTCCCCCTGGCTTCCGCGATCGTGGAGAGCTGGGAGAGGTGGATGGTCCGGGAGAGGGTGGGAATCGCGGCCCGGGTTCGGCGCGGGGAGGCCGCCCTCCTCGCCCGGGGGGTGGCGGAGCTCCTGGAAGAGATTCCCCTGGCCTCGGAGGCCGAGCACCGTCGATGGAGAGACGGGGCCACTGTACTGAGCTCTCTGGAGTCTCTGGACGGGATTCTCGTGTGGGGGCCGGAGGGAGGATAAGCTGGGGGACGATGAAGGTGCAGAGGATCTTCTCCGGAGCTCCCTGGGAGGCGATGGTGGGATACTGTCGCGCCCTCCGCGTCGGCCCCCTGGTCCACGTTACCGGGACGGCTCCCGTCGACTCGGACGGGGGCGTCTTCGCGCCGGGAGACGCCTACGCCCAGGCCCGCCGCTCCCTGGAGATCATCGCGTCGACCCTGGCGGAGCTGGGACTGGAGATGGATGCCGTGGTTCGAACCCGGATGTTCGTCGCGGACATCGACCGGTGGAGAGAGGTGGGGCGAGCGCATCGAGAGGCTTTCGAAGGACATCCGCCGACGACGACCATGGTGGAGGTGAACCGGCTGATCGACCCGGAGTTCCTGGTGGAAATCGAGGCGGACGCCGTGGCGCGAGGAGAGCTGAACACCGATGAGTGAAGACCGCGCGGAGTACCGATTCCTGGATCTGATCCGGGGGCTCGATTCAGCGATGCTCACCACCCGGGCCCTCAACGGCGACCTCCGATCCCGGCCCATGGCTCTGGGTCGTGCCGACGAGGACGGGGTCCTCTACTTCACCACGAGCCTGGACAGTCGGAAGGTGGACGAGGTCCGGCGGCATTCGGAGGTCAACGTCGCCTTCCAGGGGGGCGGAAGATTCCTCTCCCTCTCGGGGCGAGCGGAGATCCTCGACGACCACGAGCTGATCGACGAGCTCTGGTCCGAGCCCTGGTCGCTCTGGTTCCCCGAGGGCCGGGAGGATCCCGAGCTCAGGATCTTGAAGGTGGAGGGGCGCCGGGGCGAGTACTGGGACATGGACGAAGCCCTCCACTTCGGATTTCTCCTCAAACCCGGGCGTTCACTGGTGGAGGCGGAGCCCCTGGAGCTCGGCGGGAGTGCCCACCTCGAACGGTGATCCTCGGGCCCCGTCCGCAGGAGAGATCCGGAGCGGGGTGGGGTCCAGTGGAGTCATGATGAGGTTGAGGGGGGCCGAACGTCCTCCGATTTCGGGCCCGGGGTTGATCCTCTGGGTCACGGTCCTGCTCCTCTGCGGTGCCTGCCGGGAAGGACCTCGAAGACCGGTCCCGGACGGGAGTGCGTCTCCTCCGGGACCCTGGTCCACTGCCGTCTTCGTGCCTGCGGGGTGGAACGGGGATTCCGCCCCGTGGGTTCCCCGGGGCGATCTCCGGCGGCACCTGACCGGCTCGGGTCGGTTTCCTCTCGGAGACTCTTCGGGACCGGAGGGCTGGCGACCGATGGAAGGGAACAGGGTCCGACTCGAACGATCCGGCACGGTGGGACTCGCTCTCTCCGGGGACGGGGGAGACCGGACACTGGGAGTCCGGGTCCGGGCTCCTTGGCTCGGTGCCGGCTCGTGGTCGATCCGGGTCGAGGAGTGGTCGCCCCCCGGGAAGCTCCGGGAGGTCGCGGTCCTCGAGGAGGACCGTCCCCGTCTCGGTGGTGTCGAGCTCGGAGGGGAGACGGGGGCTCTTTTGTTGACCGTCGAGCTCGGAGGCTCTCCCTGGGTCCAGCTCGAGGAGATGACGATCGGCGAGGGGGGGATGGGCGAGGACGACGCCCACCTCCGCCGGGCCGATCCGATGGAGGGGGATCCACGAGAGGGAGGGGGAGCCGGCGAGGTCGGATCGAGGCCCGACATCGTCCTGGTGATCCAGGACGCGGCCCGGCCGGACCGGGTCGGTGCCTACGGACACGAGCGACCCACCACCCCCCATCTCGACCGGCTCGCCCGGGGTGGGCTGCTTTTCCGTCGTGCCTATTC
>JAWVZJ010000134.1:0-7069 GCA_033722255.1 Thermoanaerobaculia bacterium
CCAGCGACTCCAGATCGGTCTGGAGAAATTCGGCATTGGTGAGACCGGCCTCACCGGCGCGACCGCGTGCCGTCTCGAGACCCTCCGGATTCTGGTCGATTCCGACCACGGTTCCTTCTGGGCCGACGAGCTCGGCAGCCAGGAGGGCCACGTCTCCGGCCCCCGTGCCGATGTCCAGGACCCTCATGCCGGGTTCCAGGGCCATCCGGAGCATGCGCCAGGTGAAGGCGCCGTAGAATCCGGACTGACGGACCAGCCGTCTCGTCTCCGACTCCGAGCTCCCCATCATGTACTCGTCTCTCGAGCCGGCCGAGGAGGTGTCCTGTTCCGTGGTTTCGCGCTCGCTCATGAGTCCGTTCTCCGGTTTCGGTGTGATCGGGCGTATCGGATGCGCTCCGACATATTGTAGGAATTGGTGCCCGGTCCTCGATGGGGGACTCTCGGCCGGCGACCGCTCGCCGGCTCCCGGCGGGTGGGTACAATTTGCGGGATCGGCTCGCCAGTGGACAGACCGAACGACGAGGAGGACGATCGCTCCATGATCGGCTCCAGGCTCGGGGCCTTCGAGATCCGCGACTCCCTGGGGGAAGGGGGTATGGGAGTCGTGTACCGGGCCGAGGACACACGGCTCGGACGGGAGGTGGCGATCAAGGTCCTCCCGGAGGAGCTCGTCGGCGAGCCGGACCGGCTGGCGCGGTTCGAGCGGGAGGCCCGGCTTCTGGCCTCCCTCAATCACCCGAACATCGCCACCGTCCACGAGGTCGGCGTCGACGATGGGATCCACTTTCTGGTCATGGAGCTGGTCGAGGGCGAGACGCTGGCCGACCGAGTCGCACGGAGTGCCCTCGATTCGGGGGAGGCGACGTCGCTGGCGCTCCAGATCGCCCGCGCCTTGGAGGCGGCCCACGCCCAGGGCGTCGTCCACCGGGATCTGAAACCGGCCAACGTCGTGATCACGGAGGACGGGGTGGCCAAGGTCCTGGACTTCGGTCTGGCCAAGGCGATGGAGTCCTCGGGTGCTCCCGGCGACGCCAGGCTGAGCCAGTCTCCCACCCTGACCGCCCACGCCACCACCCCGGGGGTGATCCTGGGGACGGCGGCCTACATGGCCCCAGAGCAGGCCCGGGGTGGGAGCGTCGACCGTCGGGCCGACATCTGGGCCTTCGGAGCCGTGCTCCGGGAGATGCTGACCGGCCGGCGCCTCTTCGACGAGGACACAGTCTCCGACACCCTGGCCGCGGTCCTCAAGGACGGTCTCGAGCTGGACGATCTGCCCGCCGGGACTCCGCCCGTCCTGCGGTATCTCCTGGCCCGCTGCCTGGAGCGGGATCCCCGACGTCGGCTCCAGGAGATCGGGGAGGCCCGGGTATTGCTGGAGGAGCCGGATGCGTGGCCGATGCCGGTACCGGGAGACGCCGACGGCTCCGGACGCCGGGAGACCGTGTGGCCCTGGCTCATCGCTCTCGCGGCGGTGGCCGTTCTGGCCGCGCTCGGAACGGTGCTCTTGATGCCGGGATCCGGGTCCGAAGACACCGAGACGCCGGCCCTCGAACGGTTCGAAGTGATGACCGAGTCGATCGTACGCCTGGATGGGCCTCCTCCCCTCGACCTCTCCTCCGGGGCCCGTACCCTCGTCTGGATCGCCCGTGGAGAGCCGTATCAGCTGATGCGTCGTTCCCTCTCCGCCCGGGAGCCGGAGCGGATTCCCGGTACCGAAGGTGCTCTGGGTGCGGTGGCGATCTCTCCGGACGGGGGCTGGGTCCTCTTCAGCCAGGGACGCCAGCTCAAGAAGCTGAACCTCGCCACCGGTGCGGTGATCCCTGTCTGCTCCATCAAGGCCCCCCTCACGGCGGGCGCGGGATGGAGCCCGGACGGCTCCCGAATCGTGTTCGCGGACTTCGAGCCGGGAGTGGGTCCTTCGATCAAGCGGATCTCCGCCGACGGCGGCGACCCCGAGATGCTCGTCCAGGGCGGGGACGGGGTCGTCTATGCCTGGCCGAGCTTTCTTTCCGGAAACGCGATTCTGTACTTCAGCGTCCAGCAGTCCGGTCTCGCGCCCTCTCCCGACCGGGGTACCATCGAGGCCCTCGACCTCGAGACCGGAGAGCGAGTCTCCCTCCTCGAAGGAGCCGCCTACCCGAGCCCTCTCCCGAACGGTCACGTCGCCGCGGTGGACGGCGAGGGTCGACTGGTCGTCTTCCCCGTCGATCCGGAGACCCTTTCTCGGACAGGGCCTCCGCTGACACTGGCGGAGGGGATCGCGCCGCATCGGGGCCTGCACTACCGGACCGCCTCGGACGGAACCTTGGCCCGGCTGGTCGGCCTCACCCGGGGCGGCGAGCGGTTGGAATGGATCGATCGGACCGGCCGTGGGCGTTCCGCCAGCGAGATCGAGCGAGAGTTCGAAGAATTTCAGAGCCCCAGGCTTTCCCCGGACGGGCACTTCGCCGCCGTTCTGATCCAGCGGGCCAACCTTCTGGAGCCGTGGCGCCTGGATCTGGTCCGCGACGTCTCGATCCGTCTCCTACAGGACGTAGTCGCTGCCGAGCCGGTCTGGTCACCGGAAGGAGACCGGATCGCGATCGGCTTCTTCGACGTCGAGGAACGGCGCCGCCTGCTTCGGATCCTCCGCGCCGACGGTGGCGGTGAGGGAGTTACGGTGTGGCAGGGGAAGGAGGGCCAGAAGGACCGGGACGAAGAGGCCGAGACCGACCTCGTGGTGTGGCCGAAGGACTGGTCGAAGGACGATCTTCTGGTCCTGGAAGAGACAACGAATCCCAACGTGCCGGGCGCCTTTCGCATCGGTCTGACGAAGCCGGAGGCCGGCTCCGCGATCGAGATCCTGGTGGACTCGACAGGCGGCGATTTCGATCCCCGATTCTCCCCCGACGGCCGCTGGCTCAGCTTCACGTCCAATCGATCGGGGGATTGGGAGGTCTACCTCCAGCGGATCGATGGGGGAGTGGCCCACCGAGTCTCGCCTCGAGGAGGCAGCCGGGCCCGCTGGAACCCGTTGGGCGGCGAGCTCTTCTATCTGGACGGAGAGGGTCGGATGGTGGCGGTACCGATCACCCTCGGAGAGTCCGCCCCGGAGATCGGTACCCAGGAGATCCTCTTTCCCCTGGAGACCCACGGTGAGGGGTTCGACGTGGCCTCCGACGGGGAGGAATTCCTGATGGTGCGGGAGGCCGAGCGGGGCCTTCCGCGGCTCGAGATCACCCGGACTCTCCCGCGGGAGCTCGAGCGCCTCGGTGCCGTGGCAACATCACCGCCGTGAACCTCTACAGGATCACCCGGACCGGGGGGAGGAGGCGGGCGGGGAGCTCGTTGTCCCTCCCGCTCCAGGCGGGGGCAGATCGATCACGAGGTGTCGAAGCCCAGCAGGGTCTCCCCGGAGAGGGCCGCTCGGCAGATCGCTTGCCCGGTCAGGGCCGGGGAGCAGACGGTTATCGGCTGTGTCGTCTCCTCCCGGCTTAGCATCGATACCGCAGGGAGACGACTCCGGCTTCGTGGCCAGTCGATGCCCACGTCCACCGGGATCCAATCGTGCTCGCCCTCGGGTCCGGCGAGGAATCCGTCGAGGCTCGAGGCCACGCTGTAGACGACGTCACGCATCGATCGGACCGTAGAGACCGGCCTCAGAAGCGACGAGTCATCGGTGTCGCCATCCCTCTCCGCTCGGCGAGAGCCCCAGCACGTCGCCCTCGGTGGTGACGCCGAGACCGAGGACGGTGCGGTTGGCGTAGGCGAAGTAGGAGACCACCTGATTGATCTCCAGGATCTCGCCGTCGCTCCAGCCGGCGTCCCGCAGGATCCGGACGTCCTCCTCGTCGATCTCTCCGGGGGAGATCGTCAGGCGACGAGCGTAGGCCAGGGCGGCCCGTTCTCGATCGTCGAAGGAGGCGCCCTTCTGCATCTCCTCGCCGGATTCCAGAGCTGCGCGGATGGTGGATACCCGATCGGGTTCGTCCAGGAGGCGGGCCATTCCCCTGGCGTGGTGTTCGACGCAATATTGGCAACGGTTGAGAGCGCTGACGAAAACGCCCAGGGCCTCGAGGAACCACTTCGGGACGCGGTTCGAGGCGTGGTGGAGGACGTTCTTGTAGAGGGCCAGATGGCCCTCCATCGCGTGGGGTCGGAGGCTGTGGGCCTGGAGGATGTTGTCCACGCTGCCGTCCTCCCCCCGGATCCGGTCGTAGAGCTTTCGGAGCCTCCCGGAGGCGTCGTCGGGTTCGATGGTGTCGATCCAGGTCACCGGTTCTTCCCTCGCCTCACACGGAGCCGGCCGCTACCTCCCGGACCTCCTCCCAGACCCGGAGGAGGTTCTCGCCGGCGATCTTCGCCAGCTCCTCCTCGGTGTAGCCCTGGTCCAGGAGCTCGGCCAGGAGATTCGGGTACTTCGAGACGTCGCCCAAGCCCTCGGGGAGGCTCGAGACGCCGTCGAAGTCGGACCCGAAGCCCACGTGCTCGACGCCGACCAGCTCGACGACGTGGTCGATGTGATCGGCGACGTCGGAGACGGTGACGGTAGGCGTTGGATGGTCCTCCCGCCACTCCTTTCGGAAAGCCTCCATCTCCTCGGAATCCTCCTCCAGGTCGTGCTCCCCGGCGTACTCTTCCCGGGCCTCCCAGCCCTTCATGGAGATCCGGTTGAACTCCTCGTCGAGGAAGGCGGAGCCGAAGTTGATCTGGACCACGCCCCCGCCTCCGGCGATCGCCCGGATCAGCTCGTCGGAGAGGTTCCGCTCGAAGCCCGGGGTCAGGGCCCGGACGGAGGAGTGGGAGGCGATGACCGGCGCTTCGGAGAGCTCGATGACCTCCCGGGTCGCCTCGTCGGCGAGGTGGGAGACGTCGACCATGATCCCCAGGCGGTTCATCTCGGCCACGACCTCCCGGCCGAAGGGGGAGAGGCCGGTCCAGCGGTCGTCGGTGGCGTAGGAGGAGTCGGAGAGCTGGTTGTTCTCGGCGTGGGTCAGGGTGATGTAGCGGATCCCCCGGTCGAAGAAATGCTGGAGGCGGCCCAGGTCGGTGCCCAGGGCGGAGCCGTTCTCCATCCCCATGGGGAGGGCCAGGATTCCGTCCTCGTGGGCCTTCCGGACGCCCTCCGGGGTGGAGACGATCCGGAAGGTCTCCGGATGCTCGGAGGCCAGTCGTTCCACCAGATCGATCATCGTCTCGGCGTGCTCGTAGGCCTCGTCGCCCTCGCCGAGCTCGGCGGGGACGTAGATCGACATGAAGGCGGCGTCCACGCCCCCCTCTTCGGCCCGGACGGCGTCGAAGTGGCCCTCCTCGGTGCGCCGACTGACGTCCGTCCATCCGTCGTTCAGGCGGTACGGTAGGTCCACATGGGTGTCCACGAGCACCAGTGTTTGGGCCAGCTCGCCGGGATCCGTCTCCGGGGAGGCGTCCTCGGCAGTCTCGGTATCTTCGGCGGTGGGCTCGCCTCCGGCTTCGGGCTCGGTTCCCGGGTCTCCGGCGCAGGCCAGGGAGAGGAGGAGGGTCGAGGTCAAGGCGACGATCGCGGTTCTCATGGATCCTCCGTTTCCGGGAAGAGGGCTCGGTCGATCCCGGGGATGATTCTCAGGGCGTTCTCGTAGTAGACCTTCCGGAGAACCTCGTCCGGGAGGTCCAGTCCGTAGATCTTCCAGAAGGCGTGGCGACGCCGATAGTAGTCGAAGTACTCGTCCGCCGTCTCCAGGACCCGGAAGTAGACCGGGTACTCCTCGGGATTCCAGCTGTCCTTTCCGAAGAGGATCCGGTCCGCGTGCTCGACGAAGAACTTCCGGGCGAAACGGGGCTGCCGGCCGAGCTCGGCCAGGACGGCCCCGATTTCGGTGTACACGTTGGGAAGCTCGTCCAGGAGGGCCCCGAGGCGGGCCAGATCGTTGCCCATCCAGCCCAGATGGGCGTTGATGAAGACGGTGCCGGGATGCCGACGGAAGACCCGGTGCTGCTCGGCGATCCGCTCCTCCCAGCCGGGGGAGTCGTCGGGCCCGCGGTACCGACGGGGCCTCTGCATCAGCTCGAAGAGTCTCTCGTTGGTGGCGTCCTTTTTCTGCCAGATGGGAGCCGGATCGGCGGTGTGGATCAGGACCGGGATGTCGAGCTCGCCGGCCCTGGCCCAGATCGGGTCCAGCCGTGGGTCGTCGACGGGCACCCGCTCGCCTCGACGGTCGGTCACCCCCATCCCCAGACTCTTGTAAATCTTCAGGCCCCGGGCGCCCCTTTCCACGTCCTCCTCGAGCCGCCGGACGGCCTCCTCGGTCCAACCGGGCTCACCGATGCCGGAGAAGCTCACGTTGGTGAAGACCACGAACCGATCCGGGGCGCTCTCCCGGACGTTCTCGATGGCCCGGGCCAGGTACTCCCCGCCCCGGACGTCGTAGCTCGTGGATCCGTCGGGTTGCTCGATCCGACGGAACCCGCGGCCCGAGAGATTGACCATCACGGCCATGTTCAGGGCGTCCATGGCCTCCACCAGCTCCGAGAGATCCTGCTCCGGCATCTGGAACTGGTGGTTGTGGACGTCGACGAAGGGATATTTCGCCCGAGGGGTGGGGTTCTCGGGCACCACCAGGGTGGAGGGCGGGTCGTACTCGTAGAACTTCGGAACGACGAATCCTTCGGTGTCCAGCTCCTCCTCCTGAGCCGGGAGGGAAAGGGCGATGCCGAGGGCGAGGAGGCAGACGAGAGCGACTGTTCCGATGGGACGCATGGTCGGGCTCCGTGATGTTCGATCGTGGCTCGGGCGGAACGAGCGAAGGATACCGCGGTGGAGCCGGAGTCCGTCCGGGAATCGATCTCCGAGTGTCGACGATTCGCCGATTTCGGTGGGAGGAACGTGCACCCGTCGCTCGCCTTCAGACAAGAGGCTCCGGCGGGTAAGATGAATGGAAAGCACTCACGGTCGTGCAACTCGAGGAGGAGAGACGATGACGGTTCTGGTGGTCGGAGGTACCGGGACGGTGGGTAGCCGGGCCGTATTGCGACTGGCGGACCGAGATGTGCGGGTTCGGGTACTGTCCCGCTCGCCGGAGAGGCTCACCGAGCTCCCCCGGGCTGTCGAAGG
>JAWVZJ010000135.1:0-7067 GCA_033722255.1 Thermoanaerobaculia bacterium
CGGCGGGAGAGAATCTGGTGGGATCCCACCCGACCTGCGAGGTGACGCTCCCGGATCCCGCCGTCTCCCGGCACCACGCGGTCCTCGTGGTGGGGGAGGATCGGATCGAGGTGGCGGACCTCTCCTCGGAGAACGGCACTGCCGTCGACGGTCGGTCGCTCCGGGGGAAGACTCGGATCGCTCCCGGGACCCGACTGACCTTCGGGACCGTGGAGGCGGAGCTCGAGGGGGTTCCGGACGACGACCTGGAGCGGGCGGAGGTCCCTTCCTTCGGAGATCCCGGGGCCGAAGGGGCCTCGGAGCTCGCCGTGTCCGGGGACCGAACCACGGCCTCGGTGGGATCGGTCCAGCGGTGGGCCTTGGCCGAGCTTCCGGATCTGGTGGCGGAGGTAAACGGCGCGGGAGGCAGGGTGGCGGCGGCGAGCCGGATCGGGAGCAGCTTGCGTCGGTGCCTTCCCTCGATCGGGGTTCGGGTCGAGATCGGGGAGGGAGGGGTTCTGTTCGAGGCCGGTGAGGAGCCTCCGGAGGAGGACGACGGACGGTGGTCTCGCCTCGAGCTCGAAGACCTCGTCCTGGCCGTAGGCTTCACCAGCGAGGGATCCCGACGGCTCCACGAACCGATCGTACGGACTGCCCGGGAGCTCCTGCGTCTCGCGACGAGGGCCGCGTCTGCCGACGACGCGGACGAGAGGAGACGGGACCCTCGCTCCCCGGGACGGGTTCTGTGGCCCGATCCGCCGACCGTCGATCCGGCTGTCCGGGAGATCTACGAGAAGGCGGAGATCGTGGCTCCGGGGGACATTCATGTCCTGATTCGGGGCGGCTCCGGAACGGGCAAGGAGGTCCTGGCCCGCTTCATCCATCGGGCTTCCCGGCGCTCCGAAGGTCCGTTCGTGACCCTGAACTGCGCCGCGTTGCCGGCGGATCTCCAGGAATCCGAGCTCTTCGGGATCGAGAAGGGGGTGGCCACGGGGGTCGAGGCCCGGGCGGGGAAATTCGAGCTGGCCCACGGCGGGACGTTGTTCCTCGACGAGATCGGGGATATGGCTCCGGCGACTCAGGCGAAGATCCTGCGGGCGCTGCAGGAGGGGGAGATCTATCGTCTCGGGAGCCACTCCTCCCGGCCCGCCGACATCCGCGTGATCTCCGCCACGAACCGGGACCTCCGAGGGCTGCTGGCGGAAGGCGCTTTCCGGGAGGACCTCTACCACAGGATCGCCGACTGGGAAGTGGAGCTTCCTCCCCTCCGGGAGCGTCCCGGGGACATCCCCAACCTGGCGGCGTGGTTCCTGGAGCGGGAGGCCCGGCGGCTGGAGCGTCCCGTTGAGGGCCTCTCGCGTCGAGCCGTAGACGTCCTCTCCTCCTACGCCTGGCCGGGCAACATCCGACAGCTGGAACGGGAGATCGCCCGAGCGGTCCTGTTCACGGCTCCGGGAGAGCTTCTGGAGACGTCGGCCCTCTCGGACGAGGTTCGGGGGGCCTCCGGTCCCCCGGGGCGGGACCTCAAGAGTCGGGTCGAACGTTTCGAGAGGAACGAGGTCCGGCGGAGTCTGGAGCTTCACGGAGGGAACGTCGCGGAGGCGGCGGAGGAGCTCGGTGTCTCGGTGTCGACGCTCTACCGCAAGATCGACAGATACGGGCTCTCGACGGAAGACACGCCGACGGAGTAGGGCTCCCTGGATTCCGACACCGAGGGGGAGGCGATCGAGCGGACGCTGTGTCGAGGAACCCGGAAGGTCGAGGATCCGGTTTCGGTTCGGTCAACGTCCGGCGGGCGGGAGGTCCAGGAGCCTCCGGAGCTCCTCGATCGGCAGGGCCTCCACCGTGCGGCCCCGGTGGCCGGTGATCGTCGTCGCCCGAAGCAGGCTGTTGTAGACCGCTTCCTCGACCGCCTCCACGGCGGCCAGGAAGAGGGGGCTGAGCTCCCGATCCCGGAGGAGCTCCACCGTGTCGGTCGAGTCGGAGGTCTTCGCGGGGATTCGGTAGGCGGTGGAGAAGGCGACGACGAAATCCCCCGAACCGTGGCTTACGAAGGAGCCGACCCGGCCCAGGGCCGGGGTCGAGCGCCGGGCCAGCCGCTCGAGAGCCCTGGGGGAGAGGGGCGCGTCGGTCGCGAGGACGATCATGACCGATCCTTCGTTCGCATCGGGTCCCGCGGCGGACGTCGACTCTTCCCGGAAGGCGTGTCGCCCCAGCGCCTCTCCCACCGGGACCCCTTCGATGGTGAGGATCCCCCCGAAGTTGGTCTGGACCAGGGCGCCGATCGTGTGGCCGCCGAGATGCTCCGGAAGCCGGCGGGAGGAGGTCCCGATCCCGCCCTTGAAGCCCAGGGCCCGGGTTCCGGTACCGGCTCCGACGCTGCCCTCCTCCACCGGCCCTGATGTCGCGGCTTCGATCGCCGCCCGAATGTCGGCGGCGGTGACGGGCAGCGCTCGGATGTCGTTGAGATACCCGTCGTTGGTCTCCCCCACCACCGCGTTCACCGAGCGGGTTTCCTCGTTCCCGGGCTGCTCGAGGCTCCAGCGCACGACCTCCTGGACGGCCGTCCCCACGGCCAGGGTGTTCGTGAGGACGATCGGGGTCTCGAGGGTGCCCACCTCCCGGACCTGAAGGAATCCCGCCGCCTTCCCGAAGGCGTTGATCACCCAGACGGCCGCCGGCACCTTCTCCTGGTACAGATTCTCTCCGTGGGGCAGGATCGCCGTCACTCCGGTTCGGATCCCCCGGTCCCGGATCAACGTGCGATGACCGACCCGGACGCCGTCGACATCGGTGATCGCGTTTCGTGGGGCCGGAGGGAGAATGCCCGGAGTCAGCCCGAGATCCCGGATCCGGGGGCGAGGGGCTGCATCGGGACGGGTTCCCCCGGGAGGGGTCCCGGCGAGGGGATTGCCGGCAGCGCCGGCGAGCAGGAGGGGGATGAGAAAGAAACGAAAGTGGCGGCGCTCGGACATGACCTCGAGTCTACTGGAGGAGGCCGTGCGCCCGGTCGGGCCTCCGATTTCGGCGATTTCGTCGGCAATGGCGGTCCGAAGGGCGTTCGGGGAAGAGCTGGCCCTTCCGAGAGGTATCTCCGGCCTGTTCGGAAGCGGGCGATCGGAGTCCGGGGGAGGGCTACACTGTGGCCATGCCCGAGCTGATCACAGAACATCCGGGAGTGCTTCGGCACAAGCTGGAGGCGGCGGGAGCCGAATGCGGCGAGGAAGCGGAGCCGAGGGTCCTGGTCGATTGTCCTCCGGAGCGGTTCTGCTCCCTGCCGGAGGGGGAGGTGTGCATCTACGGGATCGAGGAGATCTCCGACATGGCCGTCACGGACATCCGGTTGGTCCGGGATGCCGCCTGTCCCCCCGGCCTCCTGCCCTGGTCGGGAGAGCCTCAGGGAGCGGCGGTCTGGGCGTTCACCCTGGCCCTGGCCCTCTGGCTGGGCTCCTGGTCCGGCCGAGCCCGAGCTCGAGGCGAGCAGGGCAAGACCTGACCGGGATCGTCCGGCGCTTCCACCCCCGGGGCCTCCGCGCCTGGAGTACCCTCAGGAGGTCGCTCGGCTCCGACACGGTTTCGCGCTCCGTGGGACCGCGGCGTCGCCAGCGGGGACCGGACCGATCGTGGTCTGATTGATACGATCTCGGCGGCCGGTCGGATCGAGGCCGGATCCTCCGAAAGAACCACCCTTCGATCGATCGGAGAGCCATCATGACGCCGAAGCGCCTGTTTTTTCTTCTCGTCCTTCTCCCGACCGTCGGCCTTCTCACCCCCGGGATCGGAGTCGGCGTCGAGGGCGATCCCCCGCCCCCCACGGCCGAACCGGACGAGAGGATCCCGAATCTGGGTCTCCAGGACCTGGGCAGCACCAGCCGCCTGACCCCACTCGTCGATCGAATCGGGACCGACTACCGGGCCCTGCGCCGGTTCCATCGGATTCCGACCTCCGTGGCGGCGGGTCAGCGTCTCGACGAGTTCCTCGCCAAGGCTCAGGAGCGGTTGGGGGCGGTGGATTTCTCTGCCCTGGAGCAGGACGGGCGGATCGACCATCTCCTGTTGGCCGACTTCCTCGAGTATCGCCGGCAGCGGATCGAGTTCGAACGGGAGCGGATCGGGGAGATTCGAGACTGGATCCCGTTCGCCGAGACCATCGTCGCCTTCGAGCGGGACCGGATCGACATGAAGCGCCTCGATCCGAAGGCGGCCGCGGGCGGGGTGGCGGCGATCGCGAAGACGGTGAACGAGCTCCGGGATTCGCTGAAGAAGGAGCAGAAGGAGAATGGCGAGTCCGGAGGAGGGAAGGGGGACGGGCTTTCGCCCGTACTCGCCCGGAGGGCGGCGGGGGTCGTGACTTCCCTGAGCGAGACCCTGGAGCACTGGTACGAGTATCACGCGGGCTACCATCCCGAGGCGACCTGGTGGCTCTCCGCGCCCCACGGGAAGGCCCAGAAGGCCCTGGAGGAGTACGGGAAGTTCCTCCGGGAGGAGGTGGCGGGGATCGTGGAGGGGAAAGAGGAGCCCCTGATCGGTGATCCGATCGGCCGGGAGGCCCTGCTGGCCGACCTGGAGAACGAGCGGATCCCGTACACCCCGGAGGAGCTGGTGTCGATCGCCGAATCGGAGCTCGACTGGTGCCTCGAGGAGATGAGGAAGGCCGCCCGGGAGATGGGGCTCGGGGACGACTGGAAGGCGGCCCTGGGAGAGGTGAAGGAGCAGACCGTTCCCCCCGGGGAGCAGGATCTGCTGGTCCGGGACGTGGCCCGGCAGGCGATCGAATTCCTGGACGAGCACGACCTGGTCACGATCCCTCCCCTGGCCCGGGAAACCTGGACCCTGGAGATGATCTCCGCCGAGGACCAGAAGCTCTGGCCCTTCGCCTACTACGGGGGCCAGCACATGGCCGTGGCCTACCCGACGGACGAGATGTCCCACGAGCGGAAGCTCGAGGCGATGCGGGGCAACAACATCCACTTCACCCGGAACGTGGCCCAGCACGAGCTGATCCCGGGGCACCACCTCCAGGGCTTCATGGCCCAGCGGTACCGGAGCTACCGCCGGATGTTCCACACCCCGTTCTACGGCGAGGGCTGGGCCCTGTATTGGGAGATGTTGCTCTACGACGCCGGTTTCCCCCGGGGACCGGAGGACCGGATCGGCATGCTTCTATGGCGGATGCATCGATGCGCCCGGGTCATCGTCTCCCTCCGTTTCCATCTCGGGGAGATGACCCCGGAGGAGATGGTGGACTTTCTGGTCGAGGAGATCGGCCTCGAGGAGGACGGCGCCACCGGGGAAGTCCGCCGGTACATCAAGGGGGACTACAGTCCCCTCTATCAGTGCGCCTATCTAATCGGCGGGATCCAGTTCCGGGCCTTGAGGGAGGAGCTGGTGGAATCCGGGCCGATGAGCGATCGGGAGTTCCACGACGCCGTGCTCCGACAGGGTCCGATCCCGGTGGAGCTGGTCCGGGCCGCCCTGACGGGGGAAGAGCTGGAGAGGGACCAGGATCCGGAGTGGAGGTTCGTCGGGGATCCCTGAGAGGTCCGATCCTCCCGGTCAGTCCTCCTGGCGCCGGAACACTCCTCTCACCCGGGCCGCGATCCGATTCAGGAAGTGCCCCCGGGAGAGGAACGAGAAGACCGGGGGGCGCCGCCGTCCCAGCTCCTCGTGGAGATCCCCCAGCCGGGGATGGTTCGGGGAGAGGGCCAGACCTCTCTGGAGGGCTTTCCAGGCCAGCCGACGGTTCCCGATCGAGAGGTAGAGGTATCCGAGGTTGTAGTAGTTGTCCGGCTCCATCGGATCCACGGAGACCGCCCGGCGGCAGAGTTTCATGCCGTCCCGCTTCCTGCCCTCGCAGCGGGCCATGGCGGCCCCGAGGTAGGAGTAGTAGAGCCCCGGCAGGTTCCCCCGCTTTTCCCAGGCCTGAGCGACCCGGATCAGCCGATCGTAGCCGTCGTGCCAGCGGTTTTCCCGGCAGAGGAGGATGCCCTCCTTGAAGGCGGCGGCGGGGTCGAAGGTCATGGCGTCCAGGGACAGCTTACCGCGCCCCTTCGGGGTGAATCCCGAGGTGCCGATTCTGCTGGTCCACCCTCCGGACTGAGCCCGTCGTCAGCGCCGGTCGGGATGCTCCTCGTGGCCCTCTCCCTCCGGATGTTCCTCGTGCTCTTCGGGATGCTCCTCGCCGGCCTCTCCTTCCTTCTTCTTCTTCCAGGTACCGTCCTTCTCGTACCAGGTATAGCGGGCCTCGCCGTCGACCTTGTGGATCGAGAGGTCATGGAACTCCAGAGCCTCGGGGTCGGTCCCCTTCATGAAGACGTCCAGATCGTAGACGATCCCGTCCCGGGTGACGAAGTCGGCGCAGGCGAAGTAGGTGTGGGGTGCCACCTTCGAGAGCCGCTCCCGGTGGACCTTGTCGAGCTTCAATTCGAGCTCTTCATCGGTCTTCGGGTCCTCGATGCTCATGTACCCGTCGTCGCCGGCCCGGTCCTGGACGTAGGCGGCGATGGCGTCCGCCAGCTCGTCGGCGGTGAGGTCGGCGTGCTCCTTTCCTTCGGGATGCTCTTCAGCCTCCTCGGGATGCTCGTGATGTTGTCCTTCGGGGTGCTCTTCCTGGGCGCCACCGATGGCCGGGAAGGCCAGAATCGTGATCAGCCCGAGCGCGAGAAACAGTGGGTTTCGGAGCTTCCTCATGACGACATTCCTCCTGGGTCGAATGAAGTGTGGGCATCGTCGCATACCCGATCATATCCGATGGCATCTCCGTGGAGCCGGGGTTGCTCCAGAAGAGGACGGATTCGAGACCGGTGCACGGAGGAGATCCGGAGGAACTCGATGCCGATCTCGCGCTCCCCGTTCTCTCCTGCGCCTGGTCGTTCGTAGGCCACGCGGCCGTCGGCGATGACCATCCCGGCCTCCAGGGGAATCTGGACCTCGATCAGGTCTCCGGGATCGAAGCCCCGAGCCACGACCACGCTGCAGCCGCCGAGCCCCACGACCTCCGTGAAGCCGAACTCCTCACGCTCGATTCTGCCGAGGGGACGCACCCGGACCGGGTGCTCGGCTCGAATCCTCGGGAACCTTCGCCGGTC
>JAWVZJ010000136.1:0-7038 GCA_033722255.1 Thermoanaerobaculia bacterium
GCGGGAGGTCCTTCGCCACGCCCGGAAGCAGGACGAGGCCCTCACGGCGGCCCTCTCACCGGCTTTGTTGACGGACTAGCCACCGGCCTATTGGAGGTCGGCCAGAACCGACTCGAGATCGGCTCCCAAAGCCTTCGCTGCCGCCTCGAGGAGCCTCCGGTCCCGGTCCGGATCCAGGTGGAGGAAGATCCCCCGGGCCCGACAGAACAGGGTGCCGTCCCCGTCGTCGATCCGGCCCCGGGTGAAGACCTTGCGGCCTCGGATCTCCTCGATCTCCGCCCGGAGGAAGGCGTCGGTCCCCAGGGGCAGCATGCTCCGGAAGTCGATGGCCAGGTGAACGGCCACGGAGGGTCGGTCGTTCATCCAGACCGCGGCCCCCATAGCCTCGTCCAGCACCGCGGCCATGCTCCCGCCGTGGGCGTGACCCGGTGGGCCCGACGCCCCGGGGCCGAACCAGGCCCTCCCCACCAGGGCTCCGGAGAAATCCCGGAAATAGGCCACCCGGAGGGCGTCACCCTGGGGATCTCCGGAGACGAACGATCCCCGCCCTCCCTCCAAACGGAGAGGCTCCACGGGCGTCCAGCCCTCCTCTACAACGACCGGGGGAGCTCCTTCGCCCATGACCGGAGAGTGTATCCGGGTCGATCCCGGAGTCCGTCCTCCCCTTCGATTCAGGGCCGCCGATCCCGTCCTCCGCCGGCCCCGTGGCATAGATGGTGCACTGTCCAAGGGAGGAGTCATGGGTGATTTTTGCCAGATCCGAGAGGGCCCGGGATGCCTGGTGGCGGTGGCCCTCCACGGCGGTCGAGAGGTCCGTC
Organism: Thermoanaerobaculia bacterium; assembly: GCA_033722255.1. Taxonomy (GTDB): domain Bacteria; phylum Acidobacteriota; class Thermoanaerobaculia; order Multivoradales; family JAIOJS01; genus JAWVZJ01. The sequence continues at coordinate 819 of JAWVZJ010000136.1, forward strand.
CGGAGGTGGCCCGGCACCTCCGACTCCCGGCCGCCACCCGGCGTCGAGAGGAGGATCCCTTCACCGACCGCTGGACCGCCATCGCTCCCACCCGAGTGGTGGTCCGACGCTCCCGCTTCGAGGTCGACTGCAACCGGGCCCGGGACCGGGCGGTCTACGCTGGTCCGAAGGAGGCCTTCGGTCTCAGGCCCTGGCGTCGGGGGCTGCCGGACGGAGTCCGACAGCGGTCCCTGGCCCTCTACGACGACTTCTATCGCCGGGTCGAGGATCTGCTGGAGCGGAAACGCCAGGAGCACGGCGGGTTTCTCGTCTACGACCTCCACTCCTACAACCACCGACCCGAAGGATTCGCCCGGCCCGCGGCCCCGGCGGAGGAGAATCCGGAGGTGAATCTCGGGACCGGGACCCTCCCGGACCGGTGGCGTCCCGTCTCCCGGGCCTTCCTCTCCTCCCTCCGGGACCACGATTTCCTGGGCCGGAGCCTGGACGTCCGGACCAACGTCCGCTTCGAAGGGGGCCACTTCCCGACCTGGATCCATCGCCGATTCCCAGAATCCGGGTGCGCCCTGGCGGTGGAGGTGAAGAAGACCTTCATGGACGAATGGACGTCGGTGGCCCGCCGGAGCCTCCTGGGGGCCTTCCAGAGGGCCCTGGAGGCGACGACGGAGCCGGCCCGCCGGGCCCTGGAGACCCTCCGATGACCAAGCTCGACGGATCGATCGTGGAAGATGTCCGGGGGACCGTGGCCGCGGGCCGGAGGACCCGGCGCCGCCTCCCGGGGGGCGGGTTGATCCACATCGACCGGCCGGTTCCCTATCTCTGCGTGACACCCACAGAGACGGACGAAGCGGCCCGCGATCGGGCGGCCCCCCGGCTGATCCGCCCCCAGGCCTCCCTGCTGGAACCGGGCAGCGAGGACCTCGGGTGGCTCTCGGCCCTGGTGGACCGGATCCTGAAGGCCCTTCGATCCCGCCGTGGCTTCGTCCTCCTCTGCTCCGTGTGGGAACGTTCCCTGGCGGCGGAGGAGCCGGAGGAGCCCTGTGGATGGCCCCGTCCCCGGTTCCGGATCGTGCTCCCCGCCCCGGTCCGGGAGGAGCTCGCTCGACCCTTCGTCGACGCCCTCGAGACCGCCGGAGGGTGGAGCCGCCCCTGCCGAATCTCGGTCGAGCGGGGAGAGCTCCCGGACAGCGTTCCCGGGGAGGCCTCCGTCCCCCGCATCGGGATCGCCGTGCATCCGGTGTACCGTCGCGGCGACGACGTCTTCCCCGAGGTGGCCCGAACCTTCGAGGGACGGTTCGCCGTGGCTCTCCGGGAGGGCCTCTTCCGCTACTGCCGAGCCGCGGGCTTCGAGAATCCCCATGCCTTCGTCCTCGGGCGCCGGACCCTCTCCGGAGCCACCTGGAACGTCGACCGGAGGATCGCCGACGTCGATCGGTCCTTCGATCTGTTGCCGCTGGTGACCCCCTGCAACACGGAGCAGGCCTGGCACCGATTCGCCGACTCGGGGTTCGCCCGGGAGCCAGAGTGGGTGTACCGTCCTATTCCGCTGGATCTGGAGGTGACCAAGCGGGAGCTCTTCGACATCCCCATCGAACGGGTGGAGGATCCGGTGCTGGCCGAGCTGCTCCGAGAGAAGCAGGAGGAGCTCGACCGGCAGCTCACTCTCCTCGGGGCTCGCGGCACGCCCGCCTTCCTCGGCGGGAGTCTCCAGCTCTGGGGCTCTCCCTCTCCCGGCGAGCTGGAGGAGGCCCGCAGGATCCTCCAGGAGCTGCCGCCGGAGACGGAGACGGCGGGCCCACTCATGGATGCGGACGAGGTGGTGGATGTCGCCCGGGAGGAGGTCGCCTCCTACGAGGAGCAGGATCCGGAATTCGGGGCCCGGGTCCGGATCGATCCTCACCAGCCTCCGGGACTCCTGGTCACCGGGCACCGCCTCTCCGTCGGAGCCTCGACCCGCCGCGCCCGGCGCCGGGTCGAGGCCCTGCTTCACCACGAGATCGGGACCCATCTTCTAACCTTCCACAACGGAACTCGACAGCGTGTCCGCCTGTTCGCCTGCGGCTTCGCCGGCTACGAACCGGTCCAGGAGGGCCTGGCGGTGCTGGCGGAGATCCTTTCCGGCGGTATGACCCGGGAACGTCTCCGAACGCTGGCCGGTCGAGTCGTGGCCACCGACGCCCTGGTCCGGGGAAGATCCTTCGCCGAGACCTTCCAGACCCTGGAAAGCCGCCACGGGTTCGAGCCCGCCCCCGCCTTCCAACTGGTCATGAGAGTCTACCGGGGCGGTGGCTTGACCAAGGACGCGATCTATCTCCGGGGACTGGAGAACCTGATCTCCCACCTCCAGGCCGGGGGCCGCCTCGAGCCCCTCCTGGTCGGCAAGCTGAGCCTCCCCCAGCTCCCGGTCCTCCGGGAGCTCACCCACCGGAACTTCTACCGCTCCCCGCCGTTGGCGCCCCGGTATCTCCAGAACGCCGCCGCCCGGCGGCGTCTGGAGGAGATCCGAGACGGCCGGGACATCCTGGAGCTCGCCTCATGAGCGCCTCCCCCCTGGAGATCGCCCTCTACGTCAACGAGGTCGCCTCCGAGCACCCCCTGTACACCACCACGCTCCTGGCGGAAGAGGCGGTCCGGAGGGGCCACCGCGTCGGCTACGTGGAGCCCTCCGACTTCGTCTACGCCGCCGACGGATCCCTCCAGACGGCGATCCGCTGGGTTCCGGAGAGCTTCCACGACGGGACGGAGATGCTGGAACACCTGGCGGACGCCGAGGCCCGACGCTACGCCCTGGAATCCCTGGACCTGCTTCTCCTCCGGGCCGACCCCGCCCGAGAGGAGGAGCGGCCCTGGGCCCGGGACGCCGGCGTCCTCTTCGGCCAGATGGCGGCCCACAGGGGCGTCCTGGTCCTGAACGACCCGTCGGGACTGACCGGGGCCCTGAACAAGCTCTATTTCCAGTACTTCCCGGAAGGGGTCCGGCCTGCCACCCTGATAACCCGGGACGCGGAACGGATCCGCCGGTTCGCCGAGGAGGGGGGCGACCGGGTGGTCATCAAGCCCCTCCAGGGATCCGGCGGACAGAGCGTCTTCCTCCTGGAGCCCGACGACCGGGCCAACTGGAATCAGATGATCGAGGCCGTCCTCCGGGACGGCTACGTGATCGCCCAGGAGTACCTGCCCGCCGCCACGGAGGGAGACGTCCGGCTCTTTCTCCTCGACGGCCGTCCCCTGGTCCAGGAGGGAGAGGTGGCCGCGTTCCGGCGGATCAACGAGAGCGACGATCCCCGGACCAACATGCACGCCGGGGGGGAGGCGGTGGAGGCCGAGCTCCGGCCCCGGCACCTGGAGCTGGCGGAGCTGGTGCGCCCCCGACTCCGTCGGGACGGCATGTTCTTCGTGGGCCTCGACATTGCCGGGGACAAGATCCTGGAGATCAACGTCTTTTCCCCGGGCGGGCTGAACAGCGCCACGGAGATCCTCGGGATTCCCTTTGTCGAGACCATCGTGGACTCCCTGGAGCGAAAGATCGCCCACCGCCGGCGCTATCCGGACCAGTTCACCAACGCCCAGCTCGCCACCCTGTGAGATCCGGGCCCTGACTCCGAAGTAGAATGCGGGGCGCCGGTCCCGGCCAGGGGTTCCGTCCGGCAACCGAAACTCCTCCCGACGGACGCTGGCCTCCGGTGGCTGCACCCGGGAGACCTCGACGATCCCGGAGGGTCTCCGGGAAGGAGAGCCCGGGAGCCCGGGCGGGATCGGCTACGGAATCTCGGGCCCGGCCGCCCGGACGGCCTCGTCCACGTGGTCGGCGAAGGGCTCGAAGTGCTCCCGGAACCTTCCGGCCAGGTCCCGAGCCCGACGGTCGTAGTCCTCCGGGTCGGACCAGGTCTCCCTGGGCCGCAGCAACCGCTCCGGAACTCCCTCCACCCGGACCGGCACGGCGAGGCCGAAGACCGGGTCGGTCCGGGTCTCGGTCTCGTCCAGCTCTCCTCCGAGGGCGGCCCGGACCATCCGCCGGGTGTAGGCCAGCTCGATGCGGGATCCCGTTCCGTAGGGGCCCCCCGTCCAGCCGGTGTTGACCAGCCAGACCCGGGAGCCGTGCTTCTGGAGCCGCCGGCCGAGCATCTCCGCGTAGACGGAGGGGTGGCGGGGGAGGAAGGGAGCCCCGAAGCAGGCGGAAAAGGTGGCCCGGGGCTCGGTGACGCCCCGCTCGGTACCGGCGACCTTGGCCGTGTAGCCGGTGAGGAAGTGGTACATGGCCTGCTCCGGGGTGAGACGGCTGATGGGCGGTAGGACACCGAAGGCGTCGGCGGTCAGGAAGATCACGTGCTCGGGGTGCCCCGCCCGTCCGGCCAGGTCGACGTTGTCCAGGCTCGCCAGGGGATAGCTGGCCCGAGTGTTCTCGGTGTGGGTGTCGGCGTCGAAGTCGATCCTCCGGGAGTCCGGGTGCACCACCACGTTCTCCAGAATCGTCCCGAACCGATGGCTGGCGTCCCAGATCTCCGGCTCACCCTCCGCCGAGAGACGGATGACCTTGGCGTAGCAGCCACCCTCGAAGTTGAACACCCCGCGATCACCCCAGCCGTGCTCATCGTCTCCGATCAGCGTTCGCTCCGAATCCGAGGACAGGGTGGTCTTCCCCGTACCCGAGAGACCGAAGAAGAGGGCCACGTCGTCGGAGTCGTCCCCGTAGTTGCAGCTGCAGTGCATCGGCAGGACATTCCGCTCGGGGAGGAGATGGTTCATCACCGAGAAGACGCTCTTCTTGATCTCCCCGGCGTACTCGGTCCCGCCGATGAGGATCAATCGGCGGTCCAGGCCCACCAGAACGAAGGTCGGGGAGTGGGTCTCGTCCTCCTCCGGCTCCGCCTGACAGCCCGGAAGATCCAGGACCGTGAACCGGGGCTCGAAGCTCTCCAGGGCCTCCGGATCCGTCTCCTCTCGGAACATGTTCCGGGCGAAGAGGTTGTGCCATGCGTACTGGGTCACGATCCGCACCGGCAGCTCGTAGGCGGGGTCGGCTCCCGCGTACCCGTCGAACACGAAGAGGTCCCGACCCGCGGCGAAGGACCTCATCCTCTCCAGGATCCGATCGAAGCTCTCGAGCCGGATCGGACGGTTCACCTCCCCCCACCAGACCTGGTCCCGGGTCTCGGGCTCCTCCACCAGGAACTTGTCCTTCGGGGATCGTCCGGTGTGATGACCGGTCCTGGTGACCAGGGCCCCCTGGGCCGAGAGGCCACCTTCTCCCCGACGCACCGCCTCCTCGTAGAGCACGGCCGGGGAGAGGTTCCAGTAGGCGGTCCGGGCCTCCTCCAGGCCCAGCCATCCGATTCCGTGTCGGCTCTTGTGGCGACCCTTGTGTTCCATGACGAGACGTCCTTTGGGCAGAAGATCGGCGAGTCGAGCGAGGGAGCGAAGTCTAACAGTCCGTCGACGCGGCCGAGCCCCGTCGCGAGCAGGAGATCCGCCGTATCGGGCCATGGGAGGAGGTGTCGCGCCGGGATGTCGATTGTGGCGTCACCCCCGCAGACCGGACTGTATCAACGACCGGTCCCAGGGCAAGCGATCCGGCTCCCTCGCAACACTCCACCACGCGAGAGTCGGGGCCTCCCCACCGACGCTTCCCCACGGGTCCCCGGTACGCCTCGGGCGTGGTCGTCCCTCGGGTCGATCCTGGGAGGTCGGCGAGAAAGACGACGGGGACGCAGGGGAGGCGAATCCCTGCTCGTGTCGTGGGAGGAGCTCAACCGTCCGCGAGGAAATCGAGGACGACCCGGGCCATGGCGTGGATTCCAACCGCCACCGCCCCGTCGTCGGCCCGGAACTCCGGTGTGTGGAGGGCGCCACTCTCTCCCCCCGGCTCCCGGACGCCGAGTCGGAAGTAGTACCCGGGAACGGTGTCCGTGAAGTAGGCGAAGTCCTCTCCCGCCATGGTGGGCTCGGCGGGGAAGACGTGCTCGGCCCCGAGGGCATTCTCCAGGGAAGCCACGGCCCGTTCGTGGAGCGCGGGATCGTTCACCGTGGCCGGGGTGATCCTCTCGTAGTCCAGGGTGTGGCTCCCCCCGGCGGATGCAGCGATCCCGGCCAGGATCTCGTCCATCCGGGCCTCGATCTCGTCCTGGACCTCCGGACGGTATGTCCTCACCGTCCCCTCGAGACGGACCTCCTCGGGAATGATGTTGAACCGCTCCCCTCCCCGGATGATCCCCACTGTGAC
>JAWVZJ010000137.1:0-7002 GCA_033722255.1 Thermoanaerobaculia bacterium
CCAGGTTGTAGTGGGCCAGCCGATCCGTCGGATCGGCCTCCACGGCCAGGGTGAACTGCCGCCGGGCTTCCTGGAGGTCTCCCCTGCCCGCGGCTCGATTTCCGGCCTTGACGTGGGGCCGGCTCCCCCGGAGGAGCCGGGACAGGCGCTCCATCCGGGGATCGCGGAATCGGACCGGGTCGTGCCGGTTGGCCTCGAAGTGCTCCCGGGCCTTCTCCCGGTCGCCGAGATCCCGGTAGGCGAGACCCAGGGAGTGGTGGATCGAGCTCGCCTCGGGCTGGAGCTCCAGGGCCCGCTGGAAGCGCTCGATCGCCTCTCGGGGGCGATCCCGCTCCTGGGCCACGCGACCCAGACCCCACTCGGCCATGGCGGACAGGGAATTCAGCGACAGGACCCGACGGAACTCCTCCTCCGCAGCGTCCAGCGCTCCCTGGTCCAGATGGACCTCCCCCAGACGGAGGAGAGTGGGCACGTCGTCCGGCTCCAGCTCCAGGGCCGCCTCCAGGGACTCCCGGGCCGCTTCCAGGCGACCCTCCCGGAAGTGGAGAACTCCCAGGTAGTAGGGCCACCGGAACTCCTCCGGATCCAGGCGCCGGGCGTTGGCCAGGGCCGCCTCCGCCGGCACCATGAGATCGTGGGCCAGGTAGTGCTCCCCCACCTCTCCGTAGGCCTCCTCGAGAGCTTCCACCCCCACCGCCTCGTCCCGCTCCAGAAGGGTGTCGAGGGAGGAGCGCACCTCCCGGACCGCCTCCCGGTCCGCCGGCGAGAGCTGATCCAGGACCGGAACCGGAACCGGCTCCAGGTCCAGGCCCGGAGGAGGAGCCCCGACGGCCGGACCGCCTCCGAGGGCCGCGACGACCGCCCCCAGGACGATGCCGAAGGTCGCGGAGACGCTCGTCGAGATCGGGGGCCGGTGGCACATCACGAAGTCGGGCTCCCCTCCCCCTTCCGGAGAGTCGTATACATCCCCGCCGGGGGCGAGGAGAATCGCTCCTTTTTCCCGTCCGGCCACCGGACCCGGACCTCCCGGACGTCGGCCCCGGAGCCGAGGCCGAAGAGGACCCGGGGATCGCTGGCCGACGCGTAGCTGCCGTCGGTCCGGACCGTGGCCCAGAGAGAGGGGGCCCCGCCACGAACCAGCTCGACCTCGGTCCCCAGGGCGTCCCGTGGGGGATCACCGGTCACCAGGCGGAAGCCGATCCAGGGCTCCTCCTGGCCCACCCGATTCAGGAGCAACTGCGCCGGTCCGGCGTTGTTCACCACCACGAGATCCGAATCGCCGTCGCCGTCGACGTCACCGGTGGCCACGCCCCGGCTCACCTCCCGCTCTGCCAGGGCCTCGCCAGCGTTCTCGATCTCTTCGAATCGCCCCCCTCCGAGGCCCCGGAAGAGCTTGTTCGTCTGGGCCAGGGGATAGATCGCACCCTGGCTCACCTGCTCCTCGATCAGGGTCACGGCTCCGTTGGCCACGAAGAGGTCCCGGATGCCGTCGTTGTCGAAATCGAAGAGGGCCACGCCGAAGCCCGTCTCCTTCCAGCTGGGGAGACCGAGGCCGCTCTCCTGGGACCGGTCCTGGAAGATCCCGGTCCCGTCGTTCAGATAGAGGGTGTTGGTCTCCCGCTCCAGATGGGTCATGAAGAGGTCCGGATCCCCGTCCACGTCCACGTCACCGGCCACCACTCCCATGCTGGCTTCGGGTTGACCCTCCTCGTTCACCGCGGCCCCCGCCATCAGGGCGTCGTCGACGAAGGTCCCGTCCCCTCGATTCCGCCAGAGAGAATTCGCCGCCCCGTCGTTGGCCACGTAGAGGTCCACGAGCCCGTCGCCGTCGAAATCCGCCGCGGTGGCTCCCAGAGCGGGACCGAAGGGTTCCGCGATACCCGCCGACTCCGTGGTGGTCTCGAAGGTGCCGTCGCCCAGGTTCCGGAAGAGCCGGTCCGGGGCCGGGGGATAGGCCGAGGGACCGCAGTAATCCCGGGCCCCGGAGGCCGAGGCGCACTGCTTGTGGGTGGCGATCCGGAAATCGACGTAGTTCCCCACGAAGAGGTCGAGGCGGCCGTCCCGGTCGTAGTCGAAGAAGACCGCGGGGACGCTCCAGCGGGCGTCCTCGGCTCCGGCCTCCTCGATCACGTCCTGGAAGGTCCCGTCCCCACGGTTCCGGAGGAGCTGGTTCCGGCCGAAGTTGGTGACGTAGAGGTCGATCCGACCGTCCCCGTCGTAGTCGCCGGCGGTCACCCCCATTCCGTACCCTTTCCCCCGGATGCCGGTGGCGGCCGTCACGTCGGTGAAGGAGAATCTCCGGCTGCCGTCCGCCCCCGGCGCGGAGTCGTTCCGGTAGAGGCGGGGCGCGTCCCGGGGCTCGTGCCGGGGAGGGATCACCGCCTCCTCCACGGAAGCGTCGCCGAGCATGTGACCCTGGACGAAGAAGACGTCCAGGTCCCCGTCGCCGTCGTAGTCCAGCAGGGCCCCTCCTCCCCCCGTCATCTCCGGAAAGTAGAGCTCCCCGGACATCCCGTTGAAATAGTGGAAGTCGAGGCCGACCTCCTCCGCCACGTCCCGGAACACGGTCTCCGCCCCGGACAAAGGCGTCGAGACCGCCAGCCAGACCGCTCCCAGGAGCATGGCGAGAACGCGGGCTGTCGGACGAGGGTCATCCATGGTGGTGTGGGGTGGCTCCGGAACGGCGAAACGGAGAATCCACGCCGTCCTGGATCCTAGCAATCCTCCGGTGTCCCGGGGGAAGCCGCTCTCCCGCCCCGCGAGCCCCGGCCCTCCGGCGGTCCGCTCCCGGTCTCCCCGGAAGCGGTCAGCCCCCCACGCGTCTCCGGTCTCTCGCCTCCGAAACCGCGTGTTACCCTAGGGCGGTGTCCCGCAACTCCTCGTCCGCAATGCCGTCGTTCGAGGTCGCCGATGACGAGCCCCTGGAGCTCGGCGACGCGCTTCTCCGACCTCTCCTCGTCGTCCCGACCTACAACGAAGCGCAGAACGTCGCCTCCCTCAGCCGCCGGGTCCTGGCGGTGGCTCCCCACGCCCGGATCCTCTTCGTCGACGACGCCTCTCCCGACGGGACGGGCCGCACGATCCGGGAGCTGATGACCTCCGACGCCCGGGTCGAGCTCCGGTCCCGCCCCCGGAAGCTCGGGCTCGGCTCCGCGTACCGAGAGGGCTTCGATCACGCCTTCACCCACGGCCACGACGTCGTGGTGACCATGGACGCCGATCTCTCCCACGATCCCAGCCACCTCCCCGCCCTCCTGGACGCCGCCGCCGACAGCGATCTCGTCGTCGGGTCCCGCTACGTGGCCGGAGGAGGAATCGAGAACTGGGGACTCCACCGCCGGGCCCTCTCCCGGATCGCCAATCGGCTGGCCCGGATGCTCCTCTGCTCGTCGCTCTCGGACTGGACCTCGGGCTTCCGGGTCTACCGGACCGAGATGCTCCGATCCCTGCCCCTGGACCGGATCCGGAGCTCCGGGTACTCCTTCCTGGAGGAGATCTCCTACTACGCCGTCCGGGGCGGGTATCGGGTCCGGGAGGTCCCCATCGTCTTCGTGGATCGGCAGGGAGGCCGGTCGAAGATCTCCTCCCGGGAGATCCTCCTCGCCGTCTACCACCTCCTCCGCCTGGCCCTGGTGGGGGATCGGACGGCACCGGCCGAGACCCGCGACGAGGCACCGGAAGCGTCCTCCGCCTCCTCGGCATCGTCCATCTTCGTCGGAGAGTCGTGACCCGGATCCCCGCCCGTCCCCCGGGGTGACCGGAGCAGGATCGATCGGAGCGTCCGGTCCCGGCCCCGATCGGGACGGAGCGGGCGACGGGGTGTCCGGGTCCGGCCTCGCCCTGGGTCTGGTCGTCCTCGGGGGACTCACCCTCCTCCGGGCGGTGACGGCCGCGGGCATGGACCTCATGCCCCAGGACGCCTACTACTTCCTGTACGCCGAGAGCCCGGCCCTCTCCTACCACGACCACCCTCCCCTGATCGGCTATCTCCTCTGGCTGGGGAAGGTCCTCTTCGGGAAGAGCGAGCTCGCCGTCCGGGCCGTCACGCTGACCACGGCCTTGCTCCTCCAGCTCGGAGTGGGCTGGCTGGCCCTCCGGCTCTTCGATCGGGAGAGTGGCGGCCGCGCCCTGGCCCTCTTCGCCGCCCTCCCGATGTGCACGGTTCTCTCCCTCGTGTCCTCTCCGGATCTCCCCCTCCTCCTGGCCTGGACCGTCGCCCTCCTGGGACTGGAATCGGCTCTCTTCCGGGGCAGCCGCCGGGGATGGCTCGTGGCCGGGCTGGGGATGGGATTGGCGTTCCTCAGCAAGTACACGGCTCTCTTCCTCCCCGCCGGGCTGGTCCTCTTCCTGCTGCTGAGCTCCCGGCATCGGCACCGTCTCCGCTCCCCGGGTCCCTGGATCGCTCTGGGGATCAGCCAGCTCCTCGCCCTGCCGGTCTACCTCTGGAATCTCCGGCACGGGGGGGCTTCCGTCGGATTCCAGCTCCAGGAACGGCTCGGGGCCCTGGCAGGGTTCGATCTCGACGATCTCCTCGGGTACCTCCTGACCCAGGGCCTGAGTCTCCTCCCCGTGCCCCTGGCCCTGATGATCGGCTGGGCGCTCCGGGGTTCCTGGCTCCCCCGGCTCCGAGCCCTGGACGGTCGCAGGCTCTTTCTCTGGTGCTTCTTCGCACCGCTCTTCCTCACCGCCCTGGCCCTCTCCCCGTTCCTCTGGGTCAAGCTGAACTGGCCCATGGCGGCGGTGGTGGCGGGGATCCTCCTCCTCACGCCGAAGCTCTCGGAGGGCCGGGCTCTCCGGATTCACCTCGCCTCCTCCGGAGCGATTCACCTCCTGATCCTGGTCCAGGTCTTTCTCTACCCCGTCCCGGTGGAGAGCGACGACACCTGGTTCGGGTGGTCCGAGATCGCCGAGCGAGTCGAGGCCCGACATCGGGAGGATCCCTCCCGCTTCGTCTTCTCCACCGACAGCTACAAGACGACGGCGGAGCTCCGGTTCTACTCCGATCTCCCGGAGGTCCGGGGCTACGACGTCATCGACTGCCCCGCCCTCCATCTCGAGTACGTGAGCGGTGATCCCGGAGAGCTCGAGGGCCGGGACGCCCTCCTGGTGATCTCCGAGGACGAGCTCCGGCCCAGCCGCCGCTCCGAGGCCGTCCTGGAGCGGGTGGACCTCTTCTTCCAGGAGGTCCGGGAGCTTCCTCCGATCGTCCTCGAACACCGGGGACGCAGGGCCCGTTTCGTCCGGCTCTTCGCCGCCGAGGGCTACCGGGGACCCGATGCCGCCGGGGCGGCGGACCGGAAGGCCACCGGGGATCCGTGCCGTTTCTCTCCGACCTCCTGAGAGTCCGGAACCGACGTTCCGAGAGGACGGGACCACCGACGGCGACGCCGAATTCCCCTCCGAACGACCATTCTGCCCTGGCCCGGAGGTTGCATTTTCCCCCCATCGATCGACACCCAATCCATCCGGAGGTTCCCACGATGCGACGATTCCTTCTCAAGCTCTTTCCCCTTCTCGGACTGGTTCTTCTGGCGGTTCCGTTTTCGACATCGGCCCAGGAGCAGCCGCCGGAAGGGCCGACCATCGAAGAGGAGATCGAGGTCACCGAGGTCCTCCTCGACGTGCTGGTGACCGATGCCCAGGGCAACGTCATCGTCGGTCTCGACGAAGAGGACTTCGTCGTCCGGGAGGACGGCGAGCCCGTGGAGCTCAGCGGCGTGACCTTCTACAGCAACCGCCGGCTCCTGGAGCGGAGCGGCGCCCAGCTCGCCGCCGACGAGAAGAGGGATCGGAACCGCACCAACCGGTACTTCGTCCTCTTCTTCCACGATCGCCGGCAGGACCTGCCGGAGACGATCCCCCGCCTCCTGGAAGCCGGGCGCTCCGCCGAGGAATGGGTCCGGACCGATCTCCTCCCCAACGACTGGGTGGCCGTCGTGGGATACGACCAGAAGCTCGAGCTCTTCCAGGACTTCACCACCGACACCGACGAGATCGTGGAGGCGATCGACGCCGCCGTCCAGGGCAAGGACGTCGGCAAGAGCTGGCCCTCCCGGACGGAGGAGCCCGGCCCCGGCACGCCGACCCTCGCCGACCGGATTCCCACCGGGAAGGAGCTCCAGAAGGCCACCTACGACTTCCACAAGGGGGTCACGGTCCTGGCCCGGGCCCTGGATCCGATCCTGGGTCGGAAGAACCTCCTCCTGTTCAGCTTCGGCTTCGGTGACGTGGACAGCTTCGGCAACTACTCCACCGACCCCCGGTGGTATCCGCCCATGGAGCAGGCCCTCAACGACGCCAACGTGGCCGTCTATCCGATCCACCTCTTCGCGACCCGGGGGGGGGCCATCGAGACCGGCAGCGTCCTGGACGACGCCCTGTCCCAGATCGCCGACGACACCGGCGGTCGGTTCTTCGAGGTCTTCACCAGCTTCGACACGCCCCTGGAGCAGGTCGAGGAGGAGAACAACGGCTACTACCTCCTGAGCTACCGGAGCCGGCATCCCGCCGGGGAGAGCGGCTTCCAGACCGTGGAGGTGGAGACGACGAATCCCCAGTTCCGGCTCAAGCACCGGGAGGGCTATACCTACGGAGATCCGGCGAACTGAACGTTCTCGGGTGCCCCGGCGGCGCGCAGATGCGCACGGGCGCGGGCCCACGGTCAAAGGTCACATAGCCCGCGCCGTCCCCTCCCGGCCCCGGATCTCGGAGCCGAAGGGCCAGCCCCAGACCATCGACTCGTCCCTCGTTCGATTTTCATCCTCAGGGGTGGGCCGAGTAACGCAAGGGGCATGCGCGGCTACTCTGAAAATAACTCCTGGTAGCAGCTGGATAGTAGGACCATTTCCAAGACTGGGTCGGCCCCTGAGGGCGCGGGGTACCCCCGTCCGCCAGGACGGGGGTCGTTCCACGGACCGGCGCCGGCAGAGTGGGAAGGGTGTCGTGTTGGCGGGGCCAGCGGGGGGGGCGGGGCCCACACGCCGGGGGGGGTTGTAGCCGGGC
>JAWVZJ010000138.1:0-6995 GCA_033722255.1 Thermoanaerobaculia bacterium
GATGCACGCGAGTACCACGAGGGTCCGGCTGAAGTCGGTGTAGCCCAGGATGAAGATCGCCGGCACCGAGAACATCATTCCCGCCGAGGCTCCGTTCACCCCGCTGGCCAGAGTCTGGTTGATGTTGTTCTCGATGATGCTGTGGCGGCGCATCACGCCCCGGAGGACTCCGAAACCCAGGATGGCGGCGAGCTCCGAGCCCTCGATGGAGAAGCCGAGCTTGAGGCTCAGGTAGCCGATGCTGACCGCGATCAGGGCCCCGATGACGTACCCGACGAGGATCCCGGCCCAGGTGATCTCCGGGTACGGACCGTGGCGGACCACGCGACCGTCGGCGTCCTGTTCGGCCAAGATCCCTCCCTTCTCATCCGGTGCCGGTTCCGGTGCTTCTCGGCGAGACGACACGGGATCCTATCAGGCTCGCTGGTCCCGAACCAGAGGCGGGGAGGATCGGCAGGACCTGTCGGAGGACGAGGCCCAGATCCTCAACTGGTCAGCGCCCATTCTTATACTCATGAGTGCCCGAAGCAGCGCGACGGGCATGCGTGGCTACTCTGAAAATAGCTCCTGGTGGCAGTTGGACAGTAGGACCATTCCCAAGACTGGGTCGGTCCCTGAGGGCGTCCGTCCCAGGGACCGGCGCCGGCAGAGTGGCATGGGAGTCCGTTGGCCGGCGCCTGCGATGCGCGCGGGCCACACTCGCGTGGGGGGCCTTGAACCGGGTCGGGAGGCCCGTGCTCAGCCCCCTGGCCACGAACGCCCTCAGGGACCTTGCCATCGTGGTCGTGCAACCGTCTCCATCGCGGAGGACCGCAGGGTCCGAGCCAAAGCCACCGAACGGTCAACTGCCCATTTTCATCCCCATGAGTGCCCGAAGCAACGCGACGGGCATGCGGGGCTGCTATGCTTCGAGGACAATCAGGAGGTCACGATGCCCCAGACGGTGGCGAACGGAGTCCGAATCCACTACGTGGAGGAGGGGACCGGATCGGAGACGGTCGTCCTCTCCCACAGCTACCTCGTGGACCACCGTCACTTCGAGGCCCAGATCGACGCTCTGGCGGAGGACTACCGGGTCCTGGCCTACGATCACCGGGACCATGGCCGGAGCCAGCGGATGAGCGGTTCTTACGGGATGGAGGAGATCTACCAGGACGGCGTATCCTTCCTGGAGACGGTCGGTGCCCCCCCCTGCCACTGGATCGGTCTCTCCGCCGGCGGGTTCGTGGGCCTCCGGATCGCCATCCGACGGCCCGAGCTGTTGAGGAGCCTGGTGGTCCTGGATTCCGCCGCCGACCTCGAGCCCCCGCTTCAACGGCTCAAGTACCGTCTGATGCTCCTCGCCGTGGGAACGGTCGGCTTTCGTCCGGTGGTCGGCCAGGGGATGAAGGCGATGTTCGGACGGGACTTCCTCCGGGCTCCCGCACGGCAAAACGAACGGGAGCTGTGGCGCAAGAGGATCCAGGCCAACGGACGGAAGGCCACCGTCCGGTTCGGCAAGGCGATCTTCGGCCGGGACAGCGTGGAGGAGGAGCTGGACCGGATCGAGGCACCGACTCTGGTGGCCGTGGGGGATCAGGACAGGGCAGTGAGTCCCGAACGGGCCCGGCGAACCGCAGAGGGCATTCCCGAGGCCCGGTTCGAGACGATCTCCGACTGCGGTCATCTGAGCACCGTAGAGCAGCCGCAGCGGACGACCCGCCTCCTCTCTTCGTTCCTGGAGGCTCCCGACTCAGCCGGCACGCCCGACTGATCCGATTCTCATCCTCTCCGGCTCCGGTCTCGACCCGGACAGGGCCGCTCGATCGAGAAGGCAGCCAGAGCCCGTGGGGCGAGTCATCCCTCTGCAGAGGCCTGTATGTCGGGGCATACCCCGAGGACTCCGATCTCTGAGGATCGGCTGGCTCGGATTCCCGGAGATCGGCGAACCATCGAGCGGTCGCCGTCCCGGCTCATGAGCTGCTGCGGGACCCGAGAATCCGGCCCAGGATCGCACCGGGGTAGTAGTGGGAAAGGATCGACCGGTAATCGTGGCCCCGTTGCGCCATTCCCACGGATCCGATCTGGCACAGTCCCACACCGTGTCCCCAGCCCCTGCCGGTGAAGAGCCACCCGGACACCCCTTCGGCCGGGTTCAGACGCCGAGCGTGAAACAGGGTGTCCGGCAGGTCCAGG
The DNA here is from genome assembly GCA_033722255.1 of Thermoanaerobaculia bacterium. GTDB lineage: Bacteria > Acidobacteriota > Thermoanaerobaculia > Multivoradales > JAIOJS01 > JAWVZJ01. The sequence continues at coordinate 2,176 of JAWVZJ010000138.1, forward strand.
GCCCATCGGACCGCCAGGCCCTCGAGGATCTCGGTTCGTCCGTCCCGACCGATCAGCCTTAGCCTTCCCACGCGTCCGGAACGGCCCCGCTCCAGAACTTCGAAATCCTCGACCTCGAAGCCCGGATAGCGACGCTCGACCGTGGTCCTGAGCTCGCTCTCGCTCTTGACCAGGCGCCAGGAGCTCCGCCGAGAAGGCCGGGTGGGAACTCCGGCCTCCGGCACGAGCCGTTGAACGACGGCCACCGGCTCGTCGCCTCGCCAGACGAGCTCCACCTCGTCCCCCGGGAACAGGGCCAGCACCGAAGACACGGCCTCCTCGTCCTGCCTTTGAAAGGTCGCGAGATCCCCTGAGAGGGGGACCGTCTCCACCGAGGTGTTCCGGCGGACCACCAGGGTCCCGCCCCTCAGATCGAGGAACCGGACCGGCTCACTCCTGAGAACCCCGAGGTACCGGGCCAGCCGGTAGAACAGAGCCGACCGCTCCCCGGGGTCCAGCGAGACCCCCGGGTCCTTCCTCCCGATCGCGAGGAAGCGCTCGGCCAACCGACGGCAGCTCCGATCCCACTCCCGTGGCGGATCGTCGACCAGGAACCGGAGACGTTCCGGGGGAAGGAACAACCGACGGTCCAGGGCAAGGTCGAAGATGCGCTCCAGGTATTCGAGGACGCTCCGGCCTTCGAAGCTTCGCAGGCTCGCCGTCGGGGGTGAGAGACTCGCCTCCAAGGCCAGGGATCGCAGCCGATCGCCCCAGGCCCGGGGATCGTCCTCGGCCCCGGACGATCCGGGAAAGACCCGGACCGTCAAGGCCTCGGGGAGGGGACGCCCCGGAGGAATCGAGCCCCCGAGCCGCTGGATCCCGAGCTCGATGCATGGGACCCCTCGGAGGTAGGGGCGTCCCTCCTTCAGGGGAAAGACCACGCTCACGTCCTCGGTATAGCCTCCGCAGGTCGAGCTGTAGAGGGCGTCGATCGGACGGTCCTTCCAGAGCATGACCTGACCCTCGGTCTCCCTCACGGCTCGATCGGAGCGGGGATGCTCGGCGTCCATGCCGCCGAACACCTGACACCGGGGCGTGGCGCAGATGTCGTACCCCTCGTCGAGGAACTCGCCGAGATTCCGGACGGTGTAGGTCCGGGCCGCCACGGCCTGGGCCTTCAACGCATCCAGCTCCGGATAGAGCTCCGGCCCCATCTCCCGGGGGACGACCTGTCGCACGTAGGTTTCCAGGGAGATCTCGTTCACCACGTTGAGGAGCCCGCGATCGTTCAGATAGAGAAGGATCGCTCCCCGGTACCCATGGTCGCCGATCCGGATCCCTCCCCCGTCGGAGCCCTCGATCCGTACCCATCGGCCCCGGATCCTCCACGCCCTCTCCCCGGCTTCCAATCGCAGCGCCGGCTCCTCCAGCTCCCCTCCGTCCGAGATCACCCAGGCCTCGGAGACGCCGTGGGTCCGGAGGATCCTGGACCCCTCCCGGGCGTCCTCTTCCCTCTGCCAGGCTCCCACCCGAACCTTGTGCATTCCGCTGGCAGCGTCAGGCACCATCTCGGTGAACCACCCGGTGAGCTCCCGGAGCCTACTGGACAGTTTCTCCGCCTGCCCCGAATCCTCCAGGGCCGCCACCTGGAGTCGAAAGACGGGACGTGTCACAGCCTGGGCGGCGGGACGGATCTCGACCGAGCTCGCCTCGACGATCTTCTGACCTTCCACAGACACTGTGAGGGGCCCGCAGCAGGACAGGGAGACGACGGGACGGTCGGTCTGGAGGCCCACCTTCAGGACTACCGGCTCCACGGGCGGGAGCGGGGTTTCCACCTCCTCCGCACCTCCCACCTCCTCCTTCACCCCGAGGTCCTCCCTCACCGGCTCGGCCACGGTCTCGGACGACGGCTCTGCCGCCACGGGCGCTTCCGCCGGCTCCACCGGAGGGCCCTCCCCGGGTATGGCCCGGGGCTCCGCGCGCGGCCGACAGGACACGATGAGAGCCACCGCGAGGACCATTCCTCCCAGCCAGAGTCCCAGCCCCCGGAAGAGGAGCCCCGGCGCCCCGTCCCCGCTGCGGCTCGATGCCGCCGCGCGGACTCGCCGCCAGCCCTCCACACTCACTCCTGGGGGGCGAGGTGGTGCTGATACATCTTCACCTTCTGCCGGTAGTCCACGCTGTCGATCACCACCGGCTGGGCCATCTCGTAGAGCCTGGACAGGAGCATCGAGGGAATGCGACCGGAGAGGAGGTCGCTCCGGGCCCCGAATCGGTCGTCCGGTGAGGACGATTCCCCACCCTCCGGAAGCCGGTAGTTGGTGGTGAAGAGGGTGGGCCGCCTCTGCGTGTAGCGGCTGTTCAGGATCAGGTAGAGGATCTCGCTGACCCAGGCGGTGGGCTTCTGGGCGCCCAGCTCGTCGAGGACGAGGATCTCCGCTCCGATGACGGGATCGAGGACCGACCGTTTGGACTCCGGATTCCCGGAATCGAAGGTGGACCGGATCTGATAGATGAGGGTGGTGAAGTCGACGAAGCGGCCCTGCACCCGGTACCGACGGACCACCTCCCGCAGAGTCGCCGCCGCCAGATGGGTCTTGCCCACCCCGGGCGGGCCGATGAACAACAGCCCCCCCTCCCGAAACCGCCCCTCCGAGGTCAGGAACTCCTCCACGTACCGTCGAGCCAGGGCGCGGGCCCGGAGCAGCGGCTCCTCGAAGCCGGCGATCTCCACCCGGAAGTTCTCCAGCCGGCAGTTCCGGTACCGGGCGGGGATTCCCGTTCCCTCCAAGAGGCGGGACGGCTCAGCGGGTCGACGACAGGCGCAGGGACGTGCCGTGCCCCGGCCCTCGTCGTCCTCGATCAGCCAGCCTCGGCCCCCACACTCGGGACAGGTCGTCTCTTCGGGAGTCTCCTCGGGCGCCACGGCATCGATCCTACCGCACGCCGGTCAGGGACGATCAGCGGCGCTTCGCCTTGGCCAGAGCCCCCCTCTTCACCCGCACCAGAGCATGCCGACGATGAAGGCCCGCCCGGCGATCCTGCATCCGCTCCTTGGCGGCTCGGGCGAGACGGTCGAGCTCTTCCTGCATCTGATCCATCTGCTCCCGGAGGTTGAGAATCACCTCGACACCGGCGAGGTTCACACCCAGCTCCCGGGTCAGAAAGAGGATCCGGTCGATCCGCTCGATGGTCTCCTCGTCGTAGAGCCGGGTGTTGCCAGCGCTCCGGGTGGGCTTGATGAGCCCTTCCCTCTCGTAGAGGCGGAGGGTCTGGGGGTGGATGTCGAAACGCTCCGCCACGACGCTGATCATGACGTACTTTCTCCGTCGTCGCCTCTTGCTCATCGGTCGGCGCCTCCGTCGGACTGTTCGTCTTCGCTTTCCTGGTCGTGGACGGGAACCGTGGTGGAGCGGGCGGAGGCCCCCTTGGGGACCGTGATCTCCAGGAGTCCCCGGCGGAGACGGGCTTCGATGCCCCCGGGCTCGCAGGGTCCGGGTAGCTCCAGACGCCGGCGAAACGAGCCCTGGTGACTCTCCAACCGGAGGAATCCCCGGTCACCGGAGGGCTCGGGAGGACGACGGCCGGAGATCTCCAACCATCGCTCCTCGGCCTCGAGCTCCAGCTCCTCCCTGGGGACCCCGGGGAGCTCGACGTACACCAGGAAGGCCTCGTCGGTCTCGGCCAGATCGAGGGCCGGTCTCCAGTCCGTCCCGGAGCCGATCCCCCTCGGGCCTCCGGTCACCTGGTCCAGGAGCTCGTGGAGCTGCTCCTGCAACCTGGCGAGCTCGGCCCACGGATCCCGGCGGACCATCAGCTGGAGCCTTCTTCGGCATCGACGTACTCGGCGTCGATGACCTCCTCTTCACCACCCTCGGCGGCACCGGCGGTCTGACCCTCCGTGGGACCGGCACCGGGCGCTTGGCCCGGTGTCGGGCCACCGGCCTCGGACTCCTGCTTGTACATGACCTCGGCCAGCTTGTGGGAAGCCTGGGTGAGGCTTTCCTCGGCGGTCTTCATCGCCTCGAGGTTCTCCTCCTCCATGGCGCTACGGGCGGCCTCGATCTCCTTCTCGAGCTCGGCCCGATCGTCGGCAGAGAGCTCCTCCTCGTGCTCGTCCATCGCCTTCTCGGTGGAGTAGATCAGGCTGTCCAGCCGGTTTCGGACCTCCACGGCCTCCCGCCGCTTCTTGTCCTCCTCCCGGTGGGATTCGGCCTCGTCGACCATTCGTTCGATCTCGTCCTCGTCCAGCCCGGAGGAGGCCGTGATCGTGATCTTCTGCTCCTTCCCGGTGCCGAGGTCCTTGGCCGAAACGTTGACGATCCCGTTGGCGTCGATGTCGAAGGTCACCTCGATCTGGGGGACGCCCCGGGGAGCCGGGGGAATTCCCACGAGATGGAACCGTCCCAGAGTCCGGTTGTCCTTCGCCATCTCCCGCTCGCCCTGGAGCACGTGGACCTCCACCGAGGTCTGGTTGTCGGCGGCGGTGGTGAAGGTTTCGCTCTTCCGGGTGGGGATCGTGGTGTTCCGCTCGATGAGCTTGGTCATCACTCCACCGAGAGTCTCGATCCCCAGGGAGAGGGGCGTCACGTCCAGGAGGACGACGTCCTTGACGTCGCCGGCCAGGACCCCGCCCTGGATCGCGGCGCCGATGGCCACGACCTCGTCGGGATTGACGCCCTTGTGGGGGTCCTTGCCGAAGAACTCGGTCACGACCTCCTGGACCTTCGGGATCCGGGTCGATCCGCCGACCAGGATCACCTCGTCGATGTCGGACGGCTTCAGCTTCGCGTCCTTGATCGCCTGCTCGCACGGGGTCCGGCAGCGCTCGAGGAACC
>JAWVZJ010000139.1:0-6902 GCA_033722255.1 Thermoanaerobaculia bacterium
AGTGCAGGGTGGGTCTGGTGTCGAGCGCCGGATTGGTGGAACCGGGTCAGAAGCCGTTCGACGACACGATCCGGGGTGGAGACTACGGCTTCCGCGTCCTCCGGTCCACGACGGAGCCCGGGAGCCTGGTGGAGAGTCATCGAAGCGAGAGCTTCGACCGAAGCGGCCTGGAGGAGGATCCCTCTCTGGTCTTTCCCCTTCCCCGGCTACGGGAGATGGCCTCCGAGGGCAGGATCGGAGAGGTGGCCCCCCGTCACCTATCCTTCATGGGCTCGATCACGGCTCCGGGTCGCCTGGTCCGGGATTCCCTCCCCGAGGCCGCGGAGGTCTTCGCCGAGGACGGGGTGGACGTGGCGCTCCTGGTCCCGGTGTGACCGATGTGCAGCCAGACCGTGGGTCTGGCCGCGGCGGAGCTGGAACGGCGGGGGATCTCCACCGTGGCCATCCAGCTCCTGCGGAAGGTGGCGGAGACGGTCCGGCCGCCCCGGGGTCTGGTCGTCCCCTTCCCCCACGGATATCCCCTGGACAGCCCGGGCCGACCGGAGCGCCAGCGGCGGGTGCTCGAGGCCGCCCTCCGACTCCTGGAGACCGGCTCCGGAACGCCGGTACTGGCCGACTACGACCCCGAGCGCGAGGAACTCTACCGGATGCTCTAGCAGCAGCCATGCATGCCCGGGGCGGTGCTTCGGGCATTCCCGGGGACGAAAATGGGACGTTGAACGTTCGATGGCTCTGGCCCGTCCCTTCGGGTCCGAGAGCGGGGCCGTCAGGGGACGGCGAGGGCGAGGGGCCTGTTTTCAGATCAGGGTAGTCCCACATGCCCGGGGCGTTGCATCGGGCCTTCAGGAGGATGAAGCTGGGGCGTCGACAGACCGGCTCATCGAGACGGGCTGCCGGGCGTCACCACGAGGATCCCGGTCATCATCCGGGAGTGGTAGGTGCAGAGGTACCGGTAGCGCCCCGGTCGGTCGGGCACCCTGATCTCCACGGCGGTCCGGGTCCCCGGGTCCGCCTCCAGACGTTCCATCCGGAAGGCCGGGTCCGGGACCGCCAGGTCGTGGACGACCCCCCGGTCCCGGTTGTCCAGGACCAGGCGGATCCTCTCCCCGGTGACGGCGGTGAGGGTCGGGTTCGGCGTGGGATCCCCGGGCACGGAGAAGACCATCTCGTCGGCGACCAGGACCATCTCCCGGACCGGTGAACGGTCGGTCAGGGCGGTGACGGCGACGGCGAGACCCACCAGGAGGACCACGCCCAGGACCAGGGAGAGATCGCGGATCCTCTTCGTGCTCACGGTCGCGTCTCCGTCATCCCACCAGGGTCCCCGTCACGTACATCACCGCCACGCCCACGGCGAGACCGGAGGCCACGGGGAGAGTCCCCAGGAGATCCCCGGGGGTCCGGTCCCGGGTCATGGAGCGACCGATCTGGACCACGACCTGGGCGATGGCCCCGGCCCCGACGCCGAGGAACAGGGCCGCCCACACCGGGGAGTAGAGGAATCCCCCGAGCCAGGCTCCGGCGATGGTCGGGAGGCCGGCCACGGCCCCCAGGAGGAAGAGTCGGGGAATCCCGGCGCGCTCCTCCGAGAGGGGCGCCACGATGGCCAGGCCCTCGGTGGTGTTGTGGAGCGTGAAGCCCAGGATCAGGAGCGTCCCCAGGGCCAGCTCCCCCAGGGCGAAGGCGGCTCCGATGGCCAGGCCCTCGCCGAAGTTGTGAAGGCCGATTCCCACCGCGATCAGGAGGGCCATCATCCAGGGAGAGGAGCTCGAGCGGCCGTGGCCTTTGAGCCGGGATCCGATCCCGTCAACGACGAAATAGGCGGCCAGGGCGGCGAAGACCAGGAGCATCAGACCCTGCAACGAGCGGGGAACCGCCTCCGCGGCCTCCAGACCCTCGTGGAACGTGTCCACCAGAAGGAAGAGGAGGAGCCCGACCGTCAGGGCCAGGACGAAGTCCAGCCCCGAGCGTCCCAGACGCCGGACCAGGGGATACCAGAGGAGACCGATCGCCACGGGGAGGACTCCCACGTAGGTGCCGATCAGGGCGAAGAGCCCGAACAGGGAGGCGTCCGGCCGGGGGGTCTCCACCGCGACCTCGATCGGGTGCTCGAAGGTCACCCCGGTCCGACTGACCAGGACGACCTCGTGGGCCTCCCCCTCCACCCAGGGATAGGGGATCCGGACCGTGGCCGAATCCAGGTGGTCCAGGGGGCCCTCCGGCTCCTGGCTGAAGGACCAGTAGGCCTCGTCCACCATGACCTGGGCAATGGTCACCGGATCGGGACCGTCGTTCAGCACGTGGGCCACGATGCCCTCGGAGCCGAGCTCCACCCTCTCGAAGACGAGCTCCTCCACCGGAGGCGCGTCCCCCCGGAGGCGCTCGGCGGGCTCGAGCTCCACGATCGCCACCAGGAGCAGGGCCAGGAGCCCCAAAGGCAGGAGGGCCAGGATCCATCGCCGGAGACGACCGTCGGACATCACTCCCGGGCCTCGAAGAGCCCCATCCAGCCGAGCTCGGCGAACTCGCTCTGATGCGCGTGGAACATGAACTTCCCGGGATAGCGGAAGCGTGTCTCCAGGATCGCCCGCTCCGCCTGGCACATCATGACCGTGTCCGTGGTCTCCTCGGTCTCCAACCTCGTGCCGGTCCGGTAGACGTCGAAAAACATCCCGTGGAGATGGAAGCTGTTGATCGGGTCGAACTCGGTGACGTTGACGAGATAGATCCGGACCAGCTCCCCGACCCGGACCGAGATCGGCTCGTGCATGTAGTGGTGGGCCACGGTGTTGACGGAGTAGATCTCGTTGTCCCCGTCGAAATTGGTGTCGAAGCCGTTCATCACCATGACCATCTCGTCCGCCGGGGGCCGGCCCTCCCGGGGATCGACGACGAAGGCTCCGTACAGTCCCTTGTGGATATGCCGCTTCAGGGGAAACGCGTGACAGTGGTAGAGATGGATCCCGAAGGGCTCGGCGCCGAACTCGTACACGAACTCTGCGCCCGGCATCACCTGCTGCTCCGGAAGGGAGCCGTCCATCTCCGGGGGATGCCACCCGTGGAAGTGGATGGTGTGGGGGTGGCTTCCCTGGTTCACGAATCGGATCCGGACCCGGTCTCCCTCCGTCGCCCGGAGCGTGGGGCCCGGGACCTCCCGGTTGTAGGTCCAGGCGGGGAAGAAGAGCCCCGGGGCGATCTCGATCTCCCGATCCACGGCGTAGATGTCGTACTCCCGGAAGAGGCGCCCGTCACCCAACGCCGCCTCCCGGTAGTAGCGGCTCCGCTCCGGCTCCGGGAGATGGGAGTAGTTGAAGCTCCGGAGGAAGGCGGAGGGATCGAAGTCCGAGGTGTCCACCCGTCCCACGACGCCGACCGAGTCGGCGGCATGACGGTGCACGGCGGAGCCGACGGGGGTGTCTTCGGCCTTCTTCCCGGACCGGGAGGCCGCCATCCCGGCGGCTCCGACGGAGCCGAGACCGGCGAGCTGAAGCAATCGTCTGCGGGAGAGTTTTGACATCGGATGGCCCTGTTTTTTGGGTTGTCAAAAACCCTACCTCGCCTCCCGGCTCGCGTCAAGTCCCGAAAGGCACGCGCTCTCCGGACCCGGACGCCTCAGCCCGGGGTTCGGCGAACTCTCCCGGAACGATCTCCGGACCCTTTCGAACGGGAGGGTCCCAGACCCTGGAACCTCCGGTGGGCAACCAGAGGGCCGTCCGACTCCGGTTCGGTCCGGATGATCTCCATCCGCACCGGGATCGGTCTCCTTGCATACCCTGGGGGGGTATGGTATGTTCCCTCCGACGGAGGATCACGACCACGCCGTCCGAACGGGAGAGACGACCCATGACCAAGACCATCGAGCTACCGATCGAAGGAATGTCCTGCGCCTCCTGCGCCGCCCACGTGGAGAAGGCCCTCCAGGGGACCGAGGGCGTCCGGGAGGCGGGAGTCAACCTACCGGCCGAGAAGGCCACCGTCCGCTACGAGCCGGACCGGGTGGGCCCGAAGGAGCTCGGAGACGCCGTGAAGGCGGCGGGATACTCCGTTCCGAGCCGAGAGCTCACCCTCCCCATCGCCGGGATGAGCTGTGCCAGCTGCGTGAACCACGTGGACAGTGCCCTGGCCGGGGTGAACGGTGTCCTCGAGGCCCGGGTGAACCTGGCCACGAACCGAGCCACGGTGCGCTTCGTCCCCGGGCTCGTCGAGCTCCAGGACCTGGAACGGGCGGTGGCCGATGCCGGCTACGAGGTGTCACGGGAGGAGGACTCGACAGCGGGCGGCGAGGAGGAGCAGGAGGACGAGGAGTCGGACGGATCCCGGCGGGAGGATCGCAAGGTCGCCACGGCCCGGTTCCGGATGCTCGTGGCCTGGGCCTTCACCCTCCCCATCGTCCTCTGGATGCTGCCGGAGATGATCCTGGGGGTGGCCTGGCCGAGCCAGACCGTCTACGACCTGGGGATGATCCTCCTGGCCCTTCCCGTCCTCTTCTGGGTCGGGCGCGAGACCTACACCACCGCCTGGGCCGCGGCCCGCCACGGTCACGCGAACATGGACAGCCTGATCGCCCTGGGAACGGGAGCCTCCCTCCTCACAGGTCCCGCCACCTTCTTCTTCCCCGTGGCCAACTACGCCGGAGTCTCGGCCATGATCATGGCCTTCCACCTCACCGGCCGCTGGGTCGAGGAATCGGCCAAGGGACGGGCCTCCCAGGCCATCCGGAAGCTCCTGGAGCTCGGAGCCAAGAAGGCCCGGATCCTCCGGGACGGTCGGGAGGTCGAAGTCCCCATCGATGAGGTTTCCGTGGACGACGTCATGGTGGTTCGACCGGGGGAGAAGATCCCCACCGACGGTGTGATCACCGAGGGGGAGAGCTCGGTGGACGAATCGATGGCCACCGGAGAGTCCCTGCCGGTGGACAAGGACCCCGGGGACGAGGTCATCGGCGCCACGGTGAATCAATCCGGGCTCCTGAAGGTCCGGGCCACCCGGGTCGGCAAGGACACCTTCCTCTCCCAGGTGGTAAAGATGGTGGAGGAGGCCCAGGGAACGAAGGTCCCGATCCAGGCCCTGGCCGACCGGGTCACCGGGATCTTCGTCCCGGTGGTCCTCGTGCTGGCCCTGGCCACCCTGGCCGCCTGGCTCCTGGTGCCGGAGCTGCTGACTCCGCTCCTGGAGCTGGGATCGTTCCTTCCCTGGGTGAACCCGGAGCTCGGGATCCTCACCCTGGCCCTGGTCTCCACGGTGGCGGTGCTGGTGATCGCCTGTCCCTGCGCCCTGGGCCTGGCCACCCCCACCGCCCTGATGGTGGGCACCGGGATGGGGGCCGAGAACGGCATCCTGATCCGCTCCGGAGAGGCCATCCAGACCCTGAAGGACGTCCGGGTCGTGGTCTTCGACAAGACCGGAACCCTGACCCGGGGCAAGCCGGAGCTCACGGACCTGATCCCGGCCGAGGACCGCACGGAGGGAGAGCTCCTTCGCCTGGCCGCGTCGGCGGAGCAGGGAAGTGAGCACCCCCTGGGACGGGCGATCGTCGACGGTGCCCGGGACCGGGATCTCCCCCTGGCCGATCCCCAGGGCTTCCTGGCCGTCCGGGGGAAGGGAGTGACGGCCTCGGTGGAAGGGGAGCGGATCCTGGTGGGATCCCGGACCCTCCTCCGGGAGAAGGAGATCGACCCCTCTCCCTTCGAGGAGGATCTGGTCCGCCTGGAGGAGGAAGGCAAGACCGCCATGCTGGTGGCGGTGAATCGATCGCTCCTCGGTGTGCTGGCCGTGGCCGACACCCTGAAGGAGGACTCGGCCGAGGCCGTCCGGGCCCTCCACGAGATGGGCCTGGAGACGGCGATGATCACCGGGGACAACCGGCGGACGGCCGACGCCATCGCCCGGCGGGTGGAGATCGACCACGTCCTGGCCGAGGTCCTTCCCGACGGGAAGGTGGACGAGATCCAGCGGCTCCAGAGCCGTTTCGGCCGGGTGGCCATGGTGGGCGACGGCATCAACGACGCCCCGGCCCTGACCCGGGCCGACGTCGGCATCGCCATCGGCACCGGGACCGACATCGCCATCGAGGCCTCCGACGTGACCCTGGTACGGGGGAACCTCTCCGGGGTCGTGAGCGCCATCCGGCTCTCCCGGGCCACCTTCCGGAAGATCCAGCAGAACCTGTTCTGGGCCTTCGCCTACAACGTGGTGATGATTCCCACCGCCATCGTCGGGTGGATGCACCCCGTCCTGGCCGAGATCGCCATGGCCACCCCCTCGGTGAGCGTGGTCACCAACGCCAACAGCCTGCGACGTCAGGAGGTCACCTTCGGCGAGGGCGAGACCGGCGACGGAACGGAGCGTGCCCGACCGGTTTCCTCTTCGGAGACGGTCCCCCGGGATCGGGTGGCCTGACCCGTGCCCGACCGATCCACCGGGAACCCGGCTCCCCGAGACTCCGGCTCCCCGGGCACCGAGGGAGCGCCCGGACCCGGAGCCGAGACGAGCCCACCCGCGCCCCGACAGGGCGCGCCCCACCACGACGAGCTGACCCGGCTGCGCCGCATCGAAGGCCAGGTCCGGGGAATCCAGGGCATGGTGGAGGCGGACCGCTACTGCATCGACATCCTCACCCAGATCCGCTCCGTCCTGGGAGCCCTGGAGAAGGTGTCGGATTCGATCCTGGAGCGACATCTCCGACACTGCGTCGCCGACGCCTTCGCCTCCGACGATCCTCGGGCGAAGGAGGAGAAGCTCCAGGAGGTCCTCCGGGTGCTGGAAAAGGCCCGGCGGTGACCGGACCCTCGGGCGCCTTTCCCCTCGAAGAGTCCGCGAAAACCGTGACAGCTCGTGCCTCGATCCGTACGACTCGGCCCCCGTGGAGGACATTCCACGCCGCAAAGCAGACAGCTCATCGG
>JAWVZJ010000140.1:0-6889 GCA_033722255.1 Thermoanaerobaculia bacterium
GAAGGGAGGTTTCCCATGACACGACGCGGTACGGCATCGATCCTCTCGTTCCTGGGAGCGCTGGCACTCCTCCTGATGTCCGGCGTCTCTTGCGAACAGGCTCCCGAGGAGCCGATGGAGCCGACTCCGGTCGAGACTCCGGCCACAGCCGAGCCGGTCCAGGGTGGCGAGCTCGTCATCGCCCGGGCCGCGGCCACCACGTCAATGGATCCTCCGGACGTCTTCGAGGGGGAGTCCGTGAAGGTGATCGGACAGATCTACGAAGGCCTCGTGCGGTTCGCCCCGGGATCCACGGAGATCGAACCGGCTCTGGCCACCCGGTGGGAGAGCAGCGACGACGGGCGAGTCTGGACCTTTCATCTCCGGGAAGGAGTCCGGTTCCACGACGGGACTCCTTTCGATGCGGAGGCGGTCGTCTTCTCTATCGAGCGGCAGATGAAGCCCGACCATCCGTTCCACGACGGCCAGTTCAACAACTGGAACAATACCTTCGCCGGCCATATCCGGGGCGTGGAGGCCGTGGACGACCGAACGGTCCGGGTGACTCTGGAGGAGCCCTTCGCTCCCATTCTGAGCGGCTTCGCCGTCTACTCCATGTCCGTCATTTCGCCCGAGAGCGTCCGGGAGCACGGGGCCTCGTGGCTCGACCGCAACGCGGCGGGGACGGGGCCGTTTCGCCTCCAGGAGTGGACCGCCGACGACCGGATCGTGTTGACCGCGAACGAGGAGTACTGGGGCGGCCGACCCCATCTCGACCGGGCGGAGTTCCGGGTCGTCTCCGACGCGGAGGAGCGGGCTCGCCTCCTGGAGTCCGGGGAGGTCCACCTGGCGGAGGGCCTGGACCAGGCCGGTCTCTCCCGTCTCCGGGGCCGGGCCGGGGTCGAGGTCCAGAAGAAGCCCGGCCTCAACGTCGGCTACCTGGCCTTCAACACGGCCCGGGAGCCGTTCACCGATCCCGAGGTCCGTCGAGCCGTGGCCCTGGCCATGGATCATCCCGGCATCGTCCGGGCCACGTACCAGGAGCTGGGGGTCCGGGCCAAGAACTACCTCCCTCCGGTCCTCTGGGGCCACGCTGACCAGGTGGCCCCCTTCCCCTACGCACCGGACAGAGCCCGGGATCTCCTGGCCGAGGCCGGTCACCCGGAGGGGTTCCGATTCACTCTGGACGTGATGAAGAATGCCCGGCCCTACATGCCCCAACCCCTGAAGACGGCCCGGATGATCCGGGATCGGCTACAGGCGGTGGGGATCGAGGTCGAAGTGCGGGAGAACGAGTGGGACGAGTACCTCACGCGGACCGTCCGGAGCCCGGAGGCCGATTACGAAGCCTGTCTCCTGGGATGGATGGCCGACATGCCCGACCCCAACGATTTCCTCTACGTGATGTTCCACTCGGACAACGCCGATCTCGAGAGTGGCCATGGCCATCAGAACATCGCCCTCTATCGAAACCCCACCGTGGACGAGCTGACCCGGCGGGCCCAGAGGGAGCAGGACCGGGAGGCCCGGGCGGAGCTCTACCGTCGAGTCCAGGAGATCGTCCGGAAGGACGTGCCGGTGATTCCCCTGGCCCACAGCTTCATGGTCCTGGCCCACGACGAGGCGGTCCGGGGGCTGAAGGTGCCGGTGACCAGCAGCAACTACGGGCTGCGGGAGGTGTGGCTGGCGGACCGGGAGGCAGCAGCTCCCGGGAGCTGATCGCCGACCCGGTCGAGAGAGAGTCGATGGTTAAGGTGGCTCTGGCCACGTCGTCCGATCTTCCGGAGTGGGAGGTGGACGACCTACCCCTCCACCAGGCGCTCGAGGCCCGGGGAGCGGATCTCGTCCATCCCGCCTGGGACGACCCGGAGTTCGACTGGGGCTCCTGTGACGCCTGTCTGATCCGGACCACCTGGGATTACATGGAACGCCGGAGAGGATTCGTCTCCTGGGCCGAGACGGTGGGGGCACGGACCCGTCTCTTCAACCCGGCGGCGGTGGTGCGATGGAACACCCACAAGAGCTACCTCCGGGAGCTGGAGTCGGCTGGGATCCCCGTGGTACCCACCGTCTGGCTCGTCCCCGGAGAGCGGGTGATCCTGCGAGCCGTTCTGGACCGCGAGGGGTGGGACCGTGCTTTCCTGAAGCCGGCGGTGGGGGCCACGGCCCGGGAGACTCGTCGATTCACGGCCGCCGGGGGGGAGCTCGGGGCGGCCCAGGAACACCTGGACCGACTCCTCCTCGAACAGGGAGAGATCGTGCTCCTCCAGCCGTACCTGGAACGGGTCGAGACCGAGGGCGAGCTCTCGGCCGTATTCCTGGACGGAGAGCTCTCCCACGGGGTCCGAAAGATCCCCGTTCCCGGGGATTACCGGGTCCAGGACGATTTCGGTGCCTCCGACGAGCCGGCTCGGATCCCCCCCGGACTCGGAGCGACGGCTCGCCGGGCCCTCCGGGTGGCGGAACGGGTGACGGGTGCCGATCTCCTCTACGGGAGGGCCGACTTTCTCCGGGACCGGGAAGGAATCCACCGTCTGACGGAGCTCGAGCTGGTGGAGCCCTCCCTCTTCTTTCGCCACGCGGACCACGCCCCGGACAGGCTCGCTCGTGGGCTCCTCCGGCGCATCGGAAGCGGACCGGGACCCGAGGGCCCGGCAACGAAAGGCGGGGATGACAAGTCCGGTTTCGTCTGTCGGGAGCCCGGGGCCCGGTGACCCGCCACCGACTCTTCCTCACGCGGCCGATTCCCCGGGCCGGTCTGGCCATCCTCGACCGGTCCGACGTGGTGATCCGGCGAGGAGAGGATCGTCCGGAAAGGCCGGTGGAGGAAGCGATCCTCGAGTCCGGCTTCCGCACCGCCGACGCGGTGCTGTGCCTGCTGACCGAGACCGTGGACCGCGAGCTCCTGGCTCTGAATCCGGACCTCCGGGGGGTGGCGAACATGGCGGTGGGCTACGACAACATCGACGTGGAGGCGGCGACCGAGCTCGGGATCCCGGTCTCCAACACTCCGGGGATCCTCACCGACACCACGGCCGATCTGACGATGGCCCTCCTGCTCGCGGTGGCCCGGAGGATTCCCTGGGCGGACCGCTACGTCCGGGAGGGCAGGTACCGGGCCTGGGATCCGGAGCTCTTCGTGGGGCGGGACGTCGGGCCCGGAGGCGAGGGCCGGAGGAGGAGTCTGGGCGTCATCGGGTTCGGCCGGATCGGCCGGGCCGTCACCCGGCGTGCCGCGGGCTTCGAGCTGGAGGTCCTGGCCCACGATCCCCGCCATCGGGACCGGGTGGAAAGGGATCCCCGGGCCCGCTGGGCCGAGCTGGCCGAGCTCCTGGCGGTGAGCGACTTCGTCACCCTCCACGTTCCCCTTACCGGGGAGACCCGTCATCTGATCGGAGTCCCGGAGCTGCGCCGGATGAAGCCCACGGCCTATCTGATCAACACCTCCCGGGGTCCGGTGATCGACGAGGAGGCTCTTGTGACGGCTCTCCGGGAAGGCTGGATCGAAGGGGCCGGCCTGGACGTCTACGAGGAGGAGCCGACGATCTCCCCCGGGCTCGTGGAGCGGGACGACGTGGTCCTCCTCCCCCACATCGGGAGCGCCAGCCGTTCCACCCGGGACGGAATGGCCACCGCGGCGGTGGAGAACGCTCTGGCACACCTGCGGGCCGAAAGGGCTCCGAACTGTGTAAACCCCGAGGTCTACGGGTCGGAGCGGTATCGGCAACGGCTCGGAGAGGATTGACGTCTGGCGGAACGAAAGGGCGGTGATCGAGGAGGCCGGAGCGTATGTCCCGGCGACCTTGCCCGGCAGATCGTCTCCAGAGCGGGCGGAATTCTCCCGCTCACGGGGAGGTTGCAGGCATCGGAGCGCGTGATGAAGAAGGGAACGAGCTGGATCCACGGGACGCTCTTCGTCGGGTTCGCCCTGATGGCCGGTACGGCCATGGGAAGCTCCCTGTCGGTCCCTCCTCCGGCCCGACCGACGCCGGAGATGGTTCAGTGGGCCCGGGCCAGGATTCCACCCAGCGGGAGTCCGACCGTCCGTCTGGGTGCGCTCGTCCGGGCCCTCCAGAGTAGCTCGGAGATCGATCTCCAGTACGACGCCGACTCCACGGTCACCGCCCGGGAGGTGTTCGAGGAGGGCCGGTTCAACTGCCTTTCCTTCTCCCATCTGTTCGTGGGTTTGGCCAGGAGCCTGGGGATGGAGGTGGATTATCTGGAGGTGGAGCCCCTCCGGTTCGGCAAGTCCGGCGATCTGGTCCTGGCCTCCGGCCACGTGACCGTCGGCTTCGGGACGGGGTTCCGTCGCCAGATTCTGGAGATCGGCAGCCGGCCGAAGAACGAGCTCATCCGTGCCCGGGTGATCCCCGATCGCCGAGCCCACGCTCTTCATTTCGCCAACCTCGGGACGGAGGCCTTTCTCGACAGCCGGACCGAGGAGGCGACCGAGCTGCTTTCGAAGGCCCTGTCCATCGAGCCGGAGCTGGCCTCGGCGTGGACCAATCTCGGGGTGATCCGGCGTCGCGACGGGGATCTCGCCGGGGCGGAGGAAGCCCATCGTCGGGCGATCGAAGCGGACGGCGATCATGTGGCTGCGTACCACAACCTCTTCTCTCTTCTTCTCTTCCAGGGTCGGGAGAGCGCCGCCCGGGAGATCGAGAGTCTCCTGGCCCGATCGGCGAACCGGAATCCCTACGCCTGGCTCTCCCTAGGGGAGTTCACCCTGGAGGAGGATCGGCTGGAGGATGCCCAGCGGTTCCTCCGACGGGCCTACCGCCTCGCCCCTCGGGAGGGAGACGTCCTCCTGGCCCGGGCCGAGCTCGAGTTGGAGCGGGGAGAGCTGGAGAAGGCTCGGAAGTGGCTCCGGCGGGCCGAGGAGCTGACCTCTGATCGGCAGCGTCTGGAGGAGTTGAAGGCCGTCCTGTATCCGGAACGAACCGCCAGGGTGTCCACCGACTGAGGGCGCCCGCCGGGTGGTGGCGGCCCGGGATCTCGTGTGGCGTCTGCGCCTCGACGATACTCCGGGACACCTCCTGTGCGGAGTACACGGCGCCGGCGAAGGGACCTCGCCCGGCTCTGGGGTAGGCTCTAGGCATGGAGATCCGAAACGACACCGACCAGAATCGATTCGAGGTCGTGGGCCTGGACGAGGGTCGCGGCGTGCTCGAGTACAGGAGGACCGGGGACGTGCTGGCGCTGAACCACACCTTCGTGTCTCCCGAGGCCCGGGGCCAGGGGATCGCAGCGCAACTCGTCCGCGCCGCCCTCGATCATGCCCGGGAGGAGGGACTGACCGTGAAACCCCACTGCTCCTACGTGGCCTCCTACATGGAGGACCATCCCGACGACCAGGACCTCCTGGCCCAAGGCTTCGAGCTCTAGCCCGGATCTCTCACGAGACTCCTGCTGCGACGCCGTATTTGCCTGCATCTGCTGCGTTACGCTCCCTGCGGGCTCCTCGACGTACCTCCAGTACGCCTGCGTCGCCCTCCGTCGAAAGCCTTGCATCTACAGGCACCTACGACATCTCGCGACAAACCCTCGTGAGAAATCCGGGCTAGGCACGGCGACCCGCCCCTGGGGGACTCCCGCAACCGGAGGGTCGTCCCAGGGTCATCGGCTGGTCAGCTCCCCGTTTTCATCCTCATGAGTGCCCGAAGCAGCGCGACGGGCATGCGGGGTTGCTAGGCGACGGGAGGATTGATCGTCTCGATCTCGTGCCGGAGCTCGATCCCCCGGTCCGCGAGGTGGGCCAGGACCGACTCCAGGGCTCCCGGCAGCGGGCCGAGGTGCTCAGGGGCGTAGAGGCCGGGCTCCTCCAGGATTCCCTCCGCGACGAGGCCCGCGATCGCGGTGCAGGTGAAGCCCGTCGTCCTCGCCATGGACGAGAGCCCGGTCTCCGGATCTCGCCGATCCGAGAGCTCGTAGGTGTGCCG
Organism: Thermoanaerobaculia bacterium; assembly: GCA_033722255.1. Taxonomy (GTDB): domain Bacteria; phylum Acidobacteriota; class Thermoanaerobaculia; order Multivoradales; family JAIOJS01; genus JAWVZJ01. Next base: position 5,919 of record JAWVZJ010000140.1, read on the forward strand.
TTGCCATTCCTCTCCCTCTCGCCCGGTCACGACGACCCGGAGCAGGGTCAGGTCGGTCTCTTCCGGGTCGAGTTCCCAGTGGGGAAGAAGTTGGGTGGAGGTCACGGCCAATGGGCTGATCTCGACGCCGTCGATCTCCACTGGATCCGGATCCAGGAGGCCGGAGTCCCGGAGGAGGACGATCTTCTCCGCGTGGCCCGGGTAGCGGAGAGTCCTCTCCTCCATGTGGGAGACGTCGACGGTTCGGAGGAGGGTTCGAAGACCGTCGGTCAGAAAGCCCTCGAGCGTTCCCACCTCGTCGAAGTCGTAGAGCTTCCGGTCCGAGAGGGCCGGGACCGTCACTTTCCGTCCGGACTCGACGATCCGGGCCGGTCGGGTGTACTCCGCCAGGACGTCGTAGGGCGCGAACGGTGCCTTGTACTCCCAGGGGAGCGTCCGGCTCTCGGGCAATCCACCCACGAGACAGACGAAGCTCCGGACCTCGTCCAGTCGATCCAGGAGGTGTCCCAGGAGGAGATTGTCCAGACCGGGAGCGATCCCGCAGTCCACGACGGCCACCGCACCGTGATCCTCGGCCATCGCCTGGAGGGGGAAGGGATCCTCCTCGAAGAAGGAGAGGTCGACGTAAGGCTTGCCCGTCCGGATCACGCTCCGGAGGGCCTGGTAGCCGAGGAAGCTCGGAAGGGCGCCGACGACGAGATCCTGATCCCGGATCGATGCCTGGAGCTCCTCGGAGTCGGACAGATCCGCCGTGATCCCCTGCACCGGAGGCCGGGCCCGGACCCGATGCAACGCGGTGGAGGATCGATCGGCGACGGTGACCTGCCAGCCCTCGAGGGCGGCGAGATCGAAAGCGATGGCCCGGCCGACTCGACCGGCTCCCAGGACGATGGCTCGGTTCATGAGCTCCCTCGGTTCTTCCCTCTTTTCCCGCCGGACCGGCGCCGGACGGAATTCCGGGCTCCGTGGCC
>JAWVZJ010000141.1:0-6871 GCA_033722255.1 Thermoanaerobaculia bacterium
ACCCTACGTAGATGTGGATCGCGTCCTTGGGGAGCGGGAGGTACTCCAGGACCAGCTGCTTGAGCTGCTGGTAGGAGGAGCTCACGGTGACGTCACACGGCGCGGAACGGTCCGCGGTCCCGGATCAAGAGCCGTCCCATCTCCGAAGAATCAGGGCGCCGTTCGTGCCCCCGAACCCGAAGGAGTTGGTCAAGCCGTGCTCGAGGTCGGTCTCCCGGGCCTCGTTGGGCACGAAATCGAGATCGGCCTCGGGATCCTGATTCTCGAGGTTGATGGTGGGGGGCAGGACCTGGTCTCTCAGGGCCAGGGCCAGGAATCCCAGCTCCAGACCGCCGGCGGCCCCGAGGAGGTGGCCGGTGGAGCTCTTCGTGGAGGAGACGGCCAGATCGTGGGCGTGGTCTCCGAACACCTTTTTGATCGCCTTCACCTCGGCCAGGTCACCCAGGGGAGTCGAGGTTCCGTGGGCGTTGATGTACCCGACCGCCTCGGGCTCGAGGCCGGCATCGGAGAGGGCCCGCTCCATCACCTCCACCGCTCCGTCACCCTCGGGATGGGGGGCCGAGATGTGGTAGGCGTCGGAGCTCATGCCGTAACCGACGAGCTCGGCGTAGATCGGTGCCTCCCGGAGTTTCGCCTGCTCGAGCTCCTCGAGGATCACGATCCCCGCACCCTCCCCCATCACGAACCCATCCCGGTCCCGGTCCCAGGGTCGGGACGCCCGCTCCGGCTCCTCGTTCCGGGTGGAGAGCGCCCGCATGGCGCAAAACCCGCCCACCGCCAGGGGGGTAATCACGCCCTCGGTCCCTCCGGCGATCATGGTGTCCGCCTCGCCGGTCCGGATCAGGCGGAAAGCGTCTCCGACGGCGTGGAGGCCGGTGGTGCACGCGGTGCAGGGCGCGGTGCTCGGACCCTTGGCCCCGTACTTGATCGACACCTGGCCCGCGGCCATGTTCACGATCAGGGAGGGGATGAAGAAAGGCGAGATTCGGCCGGGTCCCCGGTCCAACAGGGTCTCGTGAGTGGCCTCGATCACCGGTAGGCCGCCGATCCCGGAGCCGATCACGACACCCGTCCGATGGGCGTTCCCGTCGTCGATCTCGAAGCCGGAGTCCTCCATGGCGAACTCGCTGGCGGCGAGGGCGAACTGGATGAAGGGATCGGTCTTCTTGATGTCCTTCTTGTCCAGGAACCGACCGGGATCGAAGTCCGGGACCTCTCCCGCGATCTGGGAGCTGAATCCGCTGGTATCGAACTTCGTGATCGGCCCGATCCCGCTCCGGCCCTCGAGGATCTTCCCCCACGTCAGCTCGGTCCCCACCCCCAGCGGGGAGACCAGGCCTACGCCGGTGACGACGACGCGGCGGGAGCTGATCTGGTCGGGCATCGGGAAGCTCGCGGGCCGGGATCTCTCGGGGAGATCTCCGTCAGGAGGTGTGCTCCTCGATGTAGTCCACGGCGTTCTGGACGGTGACGATGTTCTCGGCGTCCTCGTCCGGGATCTCGATCCCGAACTCCTCCTCGAAAGCCATCACCAGCTCCACGATGTCTAGCGAGTCCGCCCCGAGGTCGTCGGTAAAGCTCGCGTCGGCGCTCACCTCGTCGGCGTCGACACCCAGCTGTTCCACGATGATGCTCTCTACCTTGTCGGCTACGGCCATCTCGATCTCCTTCTTGCTGTATTCGAGTGAATTTGAGTGAAACGGTGTCGGATCAGCGCGTGATTGTCTAGCATATCGCGTCCTCCGAGTCCATGGAGCGCCGCGGCATGTCAGGCTGTCGAAGCCCTGGCTCAACCGTGGGTCGACCTGTTCCCGGCTCTCGTCGAGGCTGTCGCCGATCCCGGGGCACGGTCGCGATCCCTCGATGGATGTTCCGGCTAGATATGGAGCCCCCCCGAGACGTTCAGGACCGCTCCCGTGACGTAGGACGCGTCCTCGGAGGCCAGATAGGCCACCGCCGCCGCCACGTCCTCGGTGGTCCCCAGACGACGCACGGCGATCTCTTTCTCCAGGGCCTCCTTGCTGCCGGAGGGGAGATCTTCCGTCATGTCGGTCTCGATGAACCCCGGGGCCACCACGTTGGAGGTGATGTTGCGACTCCCGAGCTCCCGGGCCAGGGATTTCGAGAATCCGATCAGGCCCGCCTTCGAAGCCGCGTAGTTGGCCTGCCCGGAGTTCCCCATCATCCCGATCACCGAGGACACCGTCACGATCCTCCCCCAGCGCCTCCGCATCATCCCCCGGATCACCTTCTTCGTCACGGCGAACGTCCCCGTCAGATTCACCGCGATCACCCTCTCCCACTGCTCCAGGGTCATCCGGGCCAGGAGCCCGTCGTCGGTGATCCCGGCGTTGTTGACCAGGATCCCGATCTCCGACCACTCCTCGGGGAGGGAATCGATCCGCTCCGGGATCTCGTCGGGAGCGGCCAGGTCCAGGGCCAGGGGGAGGGCCTTTCCCCCTTCGGTCTCGATCTCTCCGCAGAGCTCGGCCAGGCGATCCTCCGATCGGGCGGCAGCCACGATCCGGGCTCCCCTTCCGGCCAGGGTCTTCGCGATCTCCCGGCCGATGCCCCGGGAGGCCCCGGTCACCAGCGCGATCCTGTCGTCCATTCGAAACATCCCGTCTCCTCTCTCCGGCTCGGCCTCAACCGAGGTCGTCCACGAGCTCCCCGAGGCCGTCGGCCTCGCCTACGGTCTTCGGTCGGAGGCCCCCGGTGATTCTCCGGATCAGGCCCGACAGGACCGATCCCGGGCCGACCTCGACGAACTCCTCGACCCCTCCCTCCTTCACCATCCAGCGGATCGACTCGATCCATCGTACCGGAGAGCTCACCTGGCGGATCAACGCCTCCCGGGCGGCCGCTCCCTCCGTCAGGGGACGGGCATCGACGTTCGACACCACCGGGATCTCCGGATCCCGGAAGCGAGTGTCCCGGAGCCGGGGGGCCAGACCCTCCCGGGCCGGCTCCATCAGGGGTGTATGGAACGGAGCCGAGACCGGCAGGGGGATGGCCCGGCGGGCCCCGCGTTCCGAAGCCAGCTCCATGGCCCGCTCCACCGTCGGCCGGTGGCCGGCCACCACGATCTGACCGGGCGAATTGTAGTTGGCCACGGTGCAGACCTCGCCCGGGGAGGCCGCCTCCTCGGCGATCTCCTCCACCTCCTCCGCGTCCAGCCCGAGGATCGCCGCCATCGCCCCCAGGCCCTCGGGCACCGCCTCCTGCATCAGCTCGCCCCGATACCGAACCAGCCGTACCGCGTCCGCGAGCTCCAGGACGCCAGCGCAGACCAGGGCCGAGTACTCCCCGAGACTGTGACCCGCCACCAGCGCCGGCTCCAGGCCCCGGCTCGCCAGCACCCGCTGGATGGCCACAGAGGTGGTCAGAATCGCCGGTTGCTGGTTCGCGGTCCGCTTCAGCTCCTCCTCCGGCCCCTCCCAGCAGATCCGGCTGACGGCGAAGCCCAGGGCTTCGTCGGCCTCTTCGTAGGTCGCCCGGGCCTCGGAATGGGCCTCCGCCCAGCTCCTTCCCATGCCCACCGATTGGGATCCCTGACCGGGGAACACGAACGCGAGCTTCTCAGACACCTTCGACTCCTCCCAGGAGGGCCTCTTCCTCCCGGTGCATCTCTTCGACCTTCTCCGTGATCTTGATGTCCACCCGGGCCTGGCAGAACTCCGTCGCTCTCCGGATCGCGTTCCGGATGCCCTCGGCCGTGGAGCTCCCGTGACCGATGAAACAACCTCCCCGGACTCCCAGGAGGGGCGCGGCGCCGTACTCCTCCGGATCGACCCTCCGCTCGACCTTCCGGAAGGCCGGCCGAGCCAGGACAGCTCCCAGACGGGTCCGGGGGTTCCTCCGGAGCTCCTCCCCGAGGAGCCCGAAGAGGAGCTCCGCCAGCGCCTCGCTGCTCTTGAGGACGACGTTGCCCACGAAGCCGTCGCAGACGATGACGTCGGCCTCTCCATTGAACACGTCCCGACCCTCCACGTTCCCCAGGAAGTTCAGCCCCGTGCTCTCGAGGACACGGTAGACCTCCCGGGTCAGCTCCGTTCCCTTCCCCTCCTCCTCCCCCACGGAGAGGAGCCCGATCCGGGGCTGGGTGGTTCCCAGGATCTCCTGGGCGTAGAAGTGACCCATCACGGCGAACTGGCGGAGATGACTCGCCTTGCTGGAGACGTTGGCCCCGACATCCAACAGGACGGAGCTCCCCCGGGGTGTGGGAACCACCGTGGCCAAGGCGGGTCGGTCCACGCCCTGCAGCGTACCCATGACGACCACGGCGGTGACCATGGCGGCCCCGGTGTTCCCGGCGGTGACCAGGGCTCGGGCCCGCCCCTCCTCGACCAGCTCGGCACAGACCCGGATCGACGCCTTCCGCTTCTTCCGGAGGGCTGTCGTGGCCGCCTCGTCCATCTCCACCACCTCGTCGGAGTGGACCAGCTCCAGTCCCTCCGGAAGATCCCCGAGGCGGGCGAGCTCGGCTTCGAGGGTCTCCAGATCCCCGACGAGACAGAGAGACCGCCGATCCTCCGTGGCGGCCAGAAACGCTCCCTCGACGATCGCCCGGGGCGCGTGATCGCCCCCCATCCCGTCGACGGCGATCTTCACCGATGTCCCGATTCCGGAAGAGCCTGCCTCGACCCGTCCGGGATCAGAACAGGAGCTCGTCGACTTCGATCACTTGCCGCCCCTTGTAGTAGCCGCAGTGACTGCACACGCGGTGGGGACGCTTCATCTCGTGACAGTTGGGACAGGCGGACATGCCGGGACGGTCCAGGGCGTCGTGAGAGCGCCTCTTGTCCCGCCGGGCAGACGATGTTCGACGTTTCGGATTGGCCATGGAATCAACCTCTGGTCACTCTTCCAGTCGCTCCTTGATCGCCGCCAGGCCCTCCCATCGGGAGTCCACCGGCTCCTCTTCGCAACTGCAAGTCTCTTCGTTCAAGTTCGCCCCGCACTGGCTGCACAGACCTTCGCAGTCCGGCCGGCAGAGGGGATTCATCGGAATATTCAAATGAAGCTCTTCTTCCAGGAAAGGCTCGAGCTCGATCTCTTCCTCACGGTAGTGGAAGACGCCCAGATCCTCCTCTTCGAGCTCGATCTCGACGTCGTCTTCCGCCAACTCCTCCGGCTCCCGGGTCAGGAGGAGCTCGATCTCCCCCTCCACCTCCTGCTCCACCGGTCCCAGGCACCGCCGGCACCGGAGGACCTGCTCGTACTCGAAATCGGCCCGGAGGAGAAAACCCGGATCGACGTGGTCGATGCGACCTTCCCAATGGACGGGCCCGAGCTCGACGAGATCCTTGTGATCCAGGTCGGAGGTCGAGATCTCGGCGGTCTCGTCCCACCGGAAGGGCTGTTCGCGAACCTTGTCGAGGTCTACACGCATAAGACACACCCCCCCGGACCGCGCAAGAGTATCCGAGGGGGGCGCCCCTGTCAATCGAGGCCGCCTCCTCTCCACACCTCATCCCAGGTAGCCCAGGGCCTCGAGTCTCCGTCTCTCCTCCGGAGACATCTCGCCGGAGGCCTCCGGGACCGGAGAGAGCTCCCGCATGGACAGGAACCGCTTCAGCAGCGCGGTGAGAACCGCGACCCGGGCCGGATGCTCCCGGGCCACGTTCCGCTCCTCCCGGGGGTCTCGGCGGAGATGGAAGAGTCGGGGTACGGCCTGCTCCTTCAGATCGACGACCAGCTTCCAATCTCCGGCCACGGCCCCGAAGCCCCGAGGGTAACGGAGGAAGAGGATCCGAAATCCATCGAACCCGGGCGCCAAGAGATCCTCTCCCCACGCTCCCGGGTCCCGGGGAAGGTCAGCCAGAGCCAGGAGCGTCGGGTAGAGGTCCAGGAGACTGGCCAGCTCCTCCCGGACCACCGGAGAGTCCACGTCCGAGGGGGGGCGGATGACCAGGGGGATCCGGACCTCCTCCTCGAAGATGTTGTTCCCGTGGGAGATCTCGCCGTGTTCGAGGAACGCCTCGCCGTGGTCCGAGGTGACGACGACAGCGGTCCGGTCCCAGCGGGGCCGGCCCCGAAGGGCGGAGAGGAGGCGCCCGAGCTCCTCGTCTCCACGGCGGAAGTTCCCATCGTAGAGGGCCGAGAGCTGTGCAACGTCGTCGGGATCGAGGGTCTCTTCCAGACCGGCCAGCGCCCGGACGTGGAGGAGCCCGACCTCCACCGGTCCCTCGTAGTCGGGGTCGTGGAAGCTGGTGGAGGGGGCGGGAACGTAGGGCTCGTGGGGTGGCACCATGTGAACGAGGAGGAAGAGAGGACGGTCGCCAGAGGCCTCCTCCAGGAGGTCGAGGGCGCGGTCGGTGACCCGGCGGGTCTCTTCGATCACCAGCTCCGGCGGTTGCCGGGTGACCCGGGCCACCGCCCGCCGGAGGGCGTCCATGATCGCCTCGTCCGAGGGGGACTCCGACCGGAGCCCGTCCCGGAGCTCCTCACGGATCGACGGGAGCGCCGCCGCCAACCTGCTCTCCGGCTCGACATCCAGGAGCTCGTGCCCGACGCCAAACTCACCCTGGAGCCATGCTCCGATCGTGTCCAGCCTCCGTTCCCGGAGACCCGGATCGGCCTGGGTCACCCGGTGGAAGAGACGCCGGAGCGCCCGGGCCCGGGGCTCGGCGGGCCGGGGCATCCGGGTCTGCCCCCTGGCCTCCACGAAGGAGTCGAAGCCGAGATGGAGGTCACGCCGGACCGAGAGATTGGGATTGGCCGCCACCGCCGCGGTGTAATAGCCGGCGTCCTGGAGACGCCGGGCCAGTCGAGCGGTCTCCTCTGCCACCGGTCCGGAGGGAGGGGAGTAGGACACCATCGCCCGACCGGTGAGCAACCCGGCCACCGAGCACGACGTGTGCGGACATTC
>JAWVZJ010000142.1:0-6857 GCA_033722255.1 Thermoanaerobaculia bacterium
CGACCGGGAAGTCCCGGCGGTGGATCGACTGGATGAGCAATCGACCCAGCCCCGGCCAGGCGAAGATCGTCTCCGTGATGATCGCGCCCGTCAAGAGCGCTCCGAACTGTAGGCCCACGATCGTGACGACCGGGATCAGCGCGTTCCGCAGGGCGTGCCTGCCCACCACCCGCAACGACCGCAGGCCCTTGGCCCGAGCCGTCAGCACGTACGGCTTCGGGAGCTCCTCCACCATGGACGCCCGGACCATCCGGGTCAGGAGCCCGGCCAGGGCCGTCCCCAGGGTCAGGGCCGGCAGCACCAGGCTGGCCAGACCGTCCCGACCCGACACCGGCGCCAGCCTCCACTGGATGGCGACCACCAGGATCAACATCGGTCCGAGCCAGAAATTGGGGATGGAGACTCCCAGCAGGGAGACCCCCCGGGCCATCTGGTCGAGCCATCCGTCCCGGTGGAGAGCGGCCAGGATCCCCAGGGGAAGGGAGACGGCCAGGGCCACCACGAGGCTGGCCAGCGCCAGCTCCAGCGTGGCGGGGAACCGTCGGGCCAGCATCCGACGCACCGGCTCCCCGGTGTGGAGCGAAGTCCCGAGATCGCCCCGGACCAGCCCCGCCAGGTACGCTCCGTACTGGACCCCGAGGGGGCGATTCAACCCCAGCTCCTCCCGGAGCTCCTCCACGTCCGCCGGCCGGGCCCCCTCTCCGAGCATCATCTCCACCGGATCGCCGGGGATCAGGTGCACCAAGCCGAAGACCAGGGTCGCCACGGCGAAGACGGTGGGTACCGCGTAGCCCAGCCGCCGGACCACGTACCGGGTCACACGTCGATCTCCAACTTCCGGACCAGGTAGGAGAGGGCCTGCCGGGTGAGCCCCAGGCGCCGGGCGGCCTCGGCCTGATTCCCGTCCGTCGCCTTCAATGCCTCCGAAACGAGCCGTCGCCGGAGATCCTCGATCTGACGGTGGTAGTCCCCTGTCGGCTCCGCCGCTTCCTCCGGGAGCCGAAGATGCTCCGGCCGGATCGTGCCGTCCACGGCCAGGGCGGCGGCGACCTCCATCTGCCCTTCGAGCTCCCGGACGTTCCCCGGCCAGGGATGGGCCCGGATCCGGCGCCGAGCCTCCCGGCTCAGCTTCCTTCGGCCGAACTCCGGGGCGAGCCGGCGGAGAAAATACTCCGCCAGGAGAAGCACGTCGTCTCCCCGGTCCCGGAGAGGCGGAAGCTCCACCACCGCCACCCGGAGTCGGAAATAGAGATCCTGGCGGAATCTCCCCTCCTCCACCATCGTCTCCAGATCCCGGTGGGTCGCCGTCACCACCCGGACATCCACCGTCCGGGGAAGACTCTCTCCTACCCGGACCACCTCTCCCTCCTGGAGGACCCGGAGGAGCATCCCCTGGGCATGGAGAGGCAGATCTCCGATCTCGTCCAGGAACACGGTGCCCCCCCGGGCGGTCTCGAAGATCCCCATCCGGTCACGGTCCGCCCCCGTGAAGGCGCCGCGGACGTGACCGAAGAGCTTCGAGAGGACCAGACTCTCGGAGATTTCGGCGCAATTCATCACCACGAAGGACCCTTCCGACCGAGGGGACAGACGGTGGACCTGGCGGGCCACCAGCTCCTTCCCGGTCCCGGATTCGCCGAGGACGACGATCGGCATCCGGCCCCGGGCCAGGGCCGGCAAGGGCTCCAGGGCCGCCTCCAGCTCCGGGCTCTCGCCGACGATGCCAGGAAGGACCGGAGCCCGGGGCTCCTCCTCGGGGCGGGACACCGACAGCTCCTTGGCTACCAGCTCCAGCAACGCCCGGACCTGAGAATCGGCCTCCGACACGCTGAGCTCCAGGAGGCCCTTTCCGTGGGGGACCACCAACTCGGCCTCGCCTCCGGAGCCCTCGACCAGGACCTCCACCGTCCCGTCCCGTCGACGGACCAGCCGGGCCTCGTCGAGCCCCATCCCGGCAAAGAGCCGGGTCACCGACTTCCCGTCCACGTCCCCGTCGGCGAGGAACGCTCGCAGAGCCTCCCACGGTCCCTCCAGACGAGCCCCGAGTCGGCCGGCCAGGGTCCCGGCTCCGACCCTTCGCAGGGCCCTGAGGGCCCGTCGACGCCACCGGGGAGGAACCACCCCCGGCGCCACCAGCTCGAGATCCCAGACCCATCGCCCGGCCCGGTAGGGCTCGATCGAGTCCAGGATCTCCCATGCCTCCGCAGAGACGGTCTCCCCCGTGAGCACCGACTCCCAGATCGGGCGGACCTCCGGCTCCGTCGTCTCCAGGGCCCGCTCCCTCTCTCCCGCCAGCGCCCAGAGAGCCGGCCATTCCTCTGCCTCGAGCTGCTGCCTCCAGGCCTCCTCGGTAGCCGCCTCCAGCGCCTCCCGGGCGTCGTCCGGTCGCTCGCACCATCCCAGGGCCCGACCCTCCAGCACTGCGAGCTCCGGTCGATGCCAGGTCGATCCCTCCGCCTCCAGATCTCGTCGGACCGCCCGACAGGTCTCCACCGCCGCCAAGGCCCGACCCTGGACCATCTCGAACCGAGCCCACGCCGCCTCGTCCTCCGCCAGGGCCCGGAGGCTTCCGTCCCGGCGGTTCCGGGCCCGGGATCGTTCCAGGATCTCCCGAACCCCGTGGAGCCGGCCCCGCCGGAGCCGGAGCTCGGCCAGATTCCGGAGGGCCAGGGTGTCCCGACGGGGTCCCTCGGTCTCGGCCAGGAGACGAGCCGCGTGGGCGATCGCCTTCTCCGCCCGGGCGAGGTCTCCCAGGTGGAGACGACCCATGGCATGGTCGTTCCAGAGGCCGGCGGCCTCGACGACCTTGAGCCGGCGGCGGTCGGCCCGGAGGGCGGCGCCGGTGTGGCGAACCACCTCCCGGGGCTCGTTGCGACCCAGGGCGAGAAGCGCCGCCACCTGGTGCCAGCGCCAGGTCCCCGAGGGCTCCTCCAAGGCGTCCCGGGCCGCCTCCAGGTGCTCCTGGCAGCGATCGAGCTCCTCGGCGTCCCACGCCTCCTCGGCGGCGATCAACCGGGCCCTCCACGTCGACGACGGGGGAGCCTCCTCCAGGGCCCGATCCCTCCAGCGACGGGCCGGCTCGGGCTCGCCCAGATTGGCGTAGAGCCGGACCGCCATCTCCGCCGTCGACAGGAGGATCTCCCCCGGCACCGAACGGTCTTCCAGAGCCCGGGCGATCCGCCGCCCCGCCTCCAGCCGGCCGAGATAGAACGAGCATCTCAGGGCCAGACAGCGAGCCTCCGGACGACGAAGACTCTGGATCTGCTCCAGAGCCGACTGAAACCGTCCCCGGGCGTAGAGCGCCTCGGCGAACGCCATGCGGTCGTCCGGAGACTCCACTCCCCTGGATTCCCATGTCAGGATCGCCTCTCTCCATCGGCCGTCTGCGGCCAGGCTCCGAGGATCCCGATCCGTCGGTCCGTGCCAGAGCTCCCGGAACTCAGGTCCCGTCAACACGCTCCGGGTCTCGGCCAGGTCCCCTGCCACGGCCCGGATCCGATTTCGGACCGTGCTGGGAACGCAAAGCCAGATCTCCTCCTCGCCGTCTCGCTCCGCCACCGCCGCCAGGGCCACCCGGGACCGGGCTTCGGAAGGCTCCCAGAGGAACGGAGCCAGGGTCAGGATCCGGCGGGGGATGCGGCGGGCGGGTCCGGGGAAGAAGCCGTCCCGCCAGCGGGAGACCAGTCGCCGGATCGCCCGACGCGCCTGACCCCGTCCCGCCACCTCCTCGGCACCGAAGAGCTCCCCCACCATCCGACGCAGGTGAGTCTCCGGGGGAACGGGACTACGGCCGAGCTCCGCCTCCACGCCCCGGAGCAGGCCCTCGCCGTCGACTCGGGCGCCGTCCCAGCCCTCGGCGAGGCGCCAGCCCCCCCGTTCCAGGTGGGCCAGCAAGGCCGCCCCCTGGAAGATCACTCCCACCCGCTCCCGATCCGAAAGATCCACCTCGGAGAGGGGGAGACCCACCGGGGGCTCCAGGGCGGGATGACGGAGGCTGCCGACGGAGGCCATCAGCCCACCAGCCGCTCCAGATCGTCCCAGAATCCCGGGTAGGACTTCGCTACCACACCGGAATCCTCGATCCGGACTCCGGGTCGCCGCAGACCGGCCACAGCCAGGCTCATGGCGATCCGGTGATCGTCGTGGGCCACCACCGCGACCGGATCGGAGGGGGGCTCCTTCTCGGCCCAGACCCCCTCCACCGAGAGCCCGTCCTTCGTCTCCTCCACCGGGACTCCGAGACGACCCAGCTCCCGGGCCATGGCCGCCAGCCGATCGCTCTCCTTGATCCGCAGGTGGGGGACGCCCCGGATCCGGGTCGTCCCCCGGGCCCAGGGGGCCAGAGCCGCCAGCGTGGGCACCTGATCCGGAAGGTCTCCCATGTCCCTGTCGACGGCCGTCAGCGAACCGGTCCCCGAAACCAGCAGCCGGTCTCCCCGCCACTCGACCTCTCCACCCATGACGGCCAGGACCTCCAGGAAACGCCGATCTCCGTGCTGGGGCTCCCGCGGGAGCCCCAGGAGCTCCACCCTTCCGCCGGTGAGGACGGCGGCCGCGGCCGGATAAGCCGCCGATGAATCGTCGCCCTCCACCGTCACCTCCGGCGGTGGATCGAGCCCCGGACGGACCTCCAGTCGGTGACCGTCCCAGTCGATCTCTCCGCCCCAGCTCTCCACCACGGAGGCGGTGATCTCCACGTAGGGGCTCGACGTCAGGGCCACCACCTCGACCCGGGAGGGACGCCGGGCGGAGAGCCCGGCCATCATGAGGGCGGAGAGATACTGGCTGGACGAGCCCGCGTCGAGCCGGGCGACACCGCCCTCCAGGCTCCCGCCCCGGATCTCCAGGGGAAGGAAACCCTCCTCCCCCCGGCAGTCGATCTCCGCCCCCAGGGTCCGCAGAGTCTCCACCAGGGGCCCGACGGGCCGCTCCCGGAGCCGCGGAGCCCCGTCCAGGATCCACCGTCCTGGGAGAGTCGTCAGGGAGGCGGTGAGGAACCGGCCGAGGGTCCCGGCCTTGCCGGCGAAGAGCTCCGCGGAAGCCGGGAGGGTCTCCTGTGGAAGGAGCCGCACCTCGTCTCCGGGCCCGGAGCGGATCCCCCATCCGAGGTCCCCCAGGACCCGGAGGAAGTGATCGATGTCCTCGGCCCGGAGGAGGTTTCGGATCCGGAGCGGTTTCCGGGCGACCAGAGCCAGGTTCAGATGCCGGTGGCTGGCGCTCTTCGATCCCGGGACCCGGACCTCCCCCCGAGCCCTCTTCCCGGCCGGGACGGCTCGGACCTCAGACATGGATCCTCATCCCGTCGTATCCGAGCTCGATCCCCGGGGCGGGGAGCGGCGGTCGGAGATCGCCGTGGTCCACCTCATGGGAGATATGGGTGAAGATGGTCCGATCGGCCCCGATGCGCCGGGCCGTCTCCACCGCCTCGGGAATCGAGAAATGGGTGGAGTGGGACCGATAGCGGAGGGCCCCCAGGATCAGGACCTCGACCCCGTCCAGGAGCCGAAAGCTCTCCTCGGGGATCCGGTTGCAGTCGGTCACGTAGGCGAAGGGGCCGAACCGATAGCCGAGGACCGGCATCGATCCATGGAACACGGGAACAGGGACGATCTCCCGGCCCAGGAGGGGAAACCCGCCCCCCTCCGGATCCAGGGGAATCAGCTCCAGCCGCGGTTTTCCGCCTCCTTCCTGGCCGGATTCGAAGGCGTAGGCGAACGTTCGGCGGATCGCGTTCAGGGTCTCCAGGGATCCGTAGCAGGGAATGTCGCTTCCCTGGCGGAAATTGAAGACCCGGACCTCGTCGAGCCCGAAGATGTGGTCGGCGTGGTGGTGGGTGAAGAGGACGGCGTCGACCCGGGGCAACCCGAAGAGGAGGGCCTGCTGACGCAGATCCGTCGGCGTGTCCACGAGGACGATCCGTTCGTCGAGCTCGATCTTCAATCCCGGCCTCAGCCGACGGTTCCGGGGATCCTCCGAGCTGCACACCGAGCAGTCGCATCCCACGATCGGGACTCCGGTCGAAGTTCCGCTCCCCATCATCGTGACTCTCAGCGACGAGCTCACGTCCCGTCCCCGAACGTCTCGATCCTCCGGGAGCGGAACCAGGCGTCCAGGAGCCGGACTTCGCCCCCTTCGACTTCCCATCGCTGCGGCTCGTGGAAGTGTCCGAGCAGAAGGACGTCGAAGCCCTCGGCCAGGCGCCCCTCGGCGTACGCAGTGACCGCCTCCCGGGGAATCCGCTGCTTGTGCTTGAAGTTCGTCTCCGAGAGCCTCCGCTCCGTGCCCCGGACCATCCGGTGGGCCAGGGTCCGGGGGAGGCGCTTCATGAAGAAACGGCTGGCCGCCGACTTCGACACCGCCCGCCAGACCCGGTACTGCACGTCTCCCTCGTCGAGGCCGTCGCCGTGGACCGCCAGGAACCGCCGGTCGCCCGCGTGGAAGGAGGTCTCCAGGCCGACCCGGTCGAAGGCGTTCTCGTAGGGGCTCCCCCGGAGGAAGAAGTCCCGGTTCCCCTCCACGTACTCCACCGCGATTCCCCGCCGACGCAGGTCCGCGAACGCCTCGGTGAGCTCGACCACCTCCGGCGTCTCGAAGCGGGGAAACCCGACCCAGGCCTGGAACAGGTCGCCCAGCACGATCAGCCGGTCGTGAGCATCGGGGTCGAGGTCCCGCAGCTGAGAGAGGAGCGGACCGGGCGCGCCTCCCGGTCCACCGATGTGGGCGTCGGCGAGGACCGCGACGGTCATCGGCCCGGACTCTTCATCAGATGTCGTCTCGGATCAGACGATGTTCATCGGCTGCCGGCTATCCCGCTGCTCCTTCACGGCCGCCACGACCTCGTCCGCGACCTGCCCGAA
>JAWVZJ010000143.1:0-6857 GCA_033722255.1 Thermoanaerobaculia bacterium
GGCAACCGCTCTCGTCGGCCCCGGAACCGAGGTCCCGTGTCGTCGGTACCGATCCGCCGAAGGGATCTCGGCGACCGAATGCCGACCACGGGCTCTTAGCCTACCCGGTCCATTCCTCCACCGCTTCCCGCATCCGGGTCAGGCCCTCGTCCAGGGTCTCCCGGGAGCAGGCGAAGGAGATCCTCACGTGCTCGTCGGCCCCGAAGGCAACTCCGGGTACGACGGCGACCCCGGCCTCCTCGAGGAACGTTTCCGTCAGGTCCACGGAGCCCTGGATCCCCCGGATTCCGAAGCATTCGTCCACCCGGGGGAAGGCATAGAAGGCCCCCGCCGGGGGCTCACAGGAGAATCCGGGGATCTCCTCCAGGTGGTCCATGACCAAGTCCCGTCGGGCCTGGTACTCGGCAAGCATGGCCCCCACCTCCTCCCGCGCTCCGTCCCAGACGGCCAGGGCCCCCTTCATGGCGAAGGAGGTGGGATTCGAGGTGGCGTGGCCCTGGATCAGGGAGACCCCCCGGATCACCTCGGCGGGTCCGGCCACGTAGCCGATCCGCCACCCGGTCATGGCGAAGGTCTTGGAGAACGAGCCCACGAGGATCACGGTGTCCGGGAACCGGCGGGCGAGAGCGGCGGCGCTCGCGTGCGCCGCACCGTCGTAGACGAAGTGGTCGTAGGTCTCGTCGGCCACGATCCGGAGGTCCCGCTCCGCGGCCCCCTCCACCAGCTCCTCCAGCTCCTCCGCCGAGATCAGGCCTCCCGTGGGATTGCAGGGGGAGTTGATCAGGATCATCCGGGTCTCCTCGTCGCAGGCGTCGAGGAGGGGTGCGGCCCGGAGAGCGAAACCCTCCTCCGGATCCATGGGGACGAACACCGGCGTCGCCCCGGCCAGCCGAATCTGCTCGGGAAAACTCACCCAGTACGGGCTGGGGACGACGACCCGATCTCCTTCGCCCAGAAGGGCCAGCGCCAGCTCGAAGAGGGCACCCTTGGCCCCTACCGTGATGACGACGTCGTCCCCCGTCCAGGGCGCGTCGTGGTCCTCGGCATAGCGCCGGGCTACGCTGCTCCGAAGCTCGGGAATGCCCGACGCCACCGTGTACTTGGTGAACCCCTCGTCCAGTGCCTGCTTCGCCGCCGCCACCGCCACTTCCGGAGACGCGAAGTCCGGCTCGCCGGCTCCGAAGTCGAGCACGTGGCGTCCCCGGGAGCGGAGCTCCGCCGCCTTCCGGGCTACCCCGAGCGTGGCGGACGGCTGAACCTGGGAGAGGCGGGAGGCCAGAAGCATGGGACGGCGATGCTATCATCGCGATCGCGCCGCCTTCCCCCCGGCGGAACAATCCCTCCCCCACTCCTTGTTCTTCCATTGATGCCACGATCGACCTCCCCACCGAGCGTCCTCCGCACGTCGGCTCCCGCGTGCCTGGCGCTTCTCCCTCTCCTTCTCCTTCCTCTCCTTCCGGCAGCCCGGGTGGGCGCCGCGGAGCCGGAGGTCGAGCCCCCGGTCTGGCACCAGGATCCGACGGAGGCGTTGCGACTGGCGGAGGCGTCGGAGCGGGCCGTCCTGGTGGATCTCTACGCCGAGTGGTGTCACTGGTGTGAGCGCCTGGAGGAGGAGGTCTTCTCCCAGGCGGTCTTCCGGGAGGACCTGGCGGAGGACTACGTCTTCCTCCGGGTGGACGCCGAGGAGGAGCACGGCCTCGACCTCCGGCGCCGATTCCGGATCCAGAGTCTGCCCACGACCCTCCTCATGACTCCGGACCGAATCGAGATCGGTCGGGTCGAAGGCTACGCCCCCCTCGGTCCCTTCCTCGACCGAATCGAGACGCGGGAGAGGGAGTACGAATCGCTCCTGGACCGATACCGGCGGGAGATCGACTCCCGGAATCCGCAGACCCTGACGTCGCTGGCCCGGGATCTCTACGACCGGGGGGCCGGGATCCGGGCCGCCGAGGCCTGGGAGCGTCTCCTGGAGGCCCCGGAGCCGGCTCCCGCCGAGCGGGCCCGACTCGCCTACGAGATCGCCGAATCCCGTCGCCGGGGCGGAGATCTCGAAGGGGCGGAGCAGGCCTTCGCCCGGGCCCGGAAGGAGCTCCGGGCGGCGGGCCTGGAGGGCTCGGAGCTCGGGGCCCGCCTGGCCCTGTTGCGATACCACCTGCAACACGACCGGGGGGACTGCCCCGAGGCCGTCTCGAGCCTGGAGCGGTTCCTCGAGAGCTACCCGGAGAGCTCCCTGGCCGAACCGGCGAGGAGCACTCTTCGGAGCCTGAGAGAGTCCGAATCGTGCGCCTGATGCCGAGTGCGGAACTGATCCAGATGGTCCGCCGGATCGACGTCCCTCGGCGCGTGGGCCTCTGCGGAGCCGCCGTTCTCCTCCTGGCGCTCCCGGGCGCCGGAGGCGTCCAGGCTTTCCAGACCGTGGAGCGGGTCACCTTCTCCATGGCTCCGGACCGGACCGGCTACGAGCCCGGAGCCGAGGTCCGGATCGCGGCCCTTCTGGAGATCGACGAGGGGTGGCACGTCAACAGCCACCGGCCCAGCTACGACTACCTCATCCCCACCCGGCTCGAGCTCTTCCCGCCGGAGGGCTGGGGGGAAGCGGAGATCGCCTACCCGGAGCCGATCCACGCCACCTTCACCTTCGCGGAGGAACCCCTTTCCGTCTTCGAGGGCGAGACGGTGATCGAGGGGAGGCTCGAGATTCCGTCGGGCGCGGAGGAGGGGATGGCCCCGGTCCGGGGAGAGCTCACCTACCAGGCCTGCAACGACACCCAGTGCCTGCCGCCGGTGACCACCTCGGCCGCGGTGGACCTCCCGGTGGGAGACGCTGGGCGAGCCACGGACCCGGAGCTCTTCGAGGGTACCGCCGCCCCCGGATCCTCCTCGAAGGAGGGGTTGGTGGGCTTCCTCCTCCTGGGCTTCCTCGGCGGGCTGATCCTGAACGCCATGCCCTGTGTCCTTCCGGTCCTGTCCCTGAAGGTCTTCGCCATCGTCCAGAGCGCGGGCCTCGGCCGCCGGGAGATCGTCAAGAACGGCCTGTCCACGTCGGCGGGGATCCTCTTCTCCTTCTGGGGCCTCGCCGCCCTGGCCATCGGGGCGCGGGCCGCCGGCCGGGCCGTCGGGTGGGGCGTGCAGTTCCAGGAGCCGGCGTTCGTCGCCTTCCTGGCCGTGATCGTCCTGCTCTTCACCCTCAACATGTGGGGTCTCTTCGAGATCACCCTGCCCGGGACCGTGGCCCAGGCCGCGGGGAAGGGGAGCTCGGAGGAGGGAATCGGGGGACACTTCGTCTCCGGCCTCTTCGCCACCCTCATGGCCACCCCCTGCTCCGCCCCCTTCCTGGGGCCGGCCATCGGCTTCGCCATGACCCAGAGCCCGGTCCGGATCCTCGCCATCTTCACCGCCCTGGGGATCGGGATGGCCACCCCCTATCTCGTCCTGGCCGCCTGGCCCCGGGCGACCCGATTCCTTCCCAAGCCGGGAGCCTGGATGGCCCGGCTCAAGGAGATCATGGGCTTCCTCCTTGCCGGGGCCGCGGTGTGGCTCTTCTACGTCCTGGCCGCCCAGATGACCCCGGTCCGCCTCGCCGTTCTCGAGCTGACGCTCCTGGCCCTGGCCTTCGCGGTCTGGCTACGGTCCATCAGCTCGGCCAAGGCACTGGGCCGGCTGGCCATGGTCGGGGTGGTGGCCGCCGCGGCCGGGACCCTCTGGGTGGCGGCGGCAGCGCCTCCTCCCCGGAGCCAGGACCTGGCCGAGAGCCAGAACCCGGGGGGGTGGGTCGACTGGGTGCCCTTCGACGAGGATCGGGCCCTGGAGCTAGCGGCCGGGGGAACGCCGGTCTTCGTCGACGTGACCGCCGACTGGTGCTTCACCTGCAAGGTCAACGAGCGCCTCGTCCTGGACACTCCGGAGATCGCCCAAGCCTTCGAGGAGCGGGGGGTGGTTGCCATGAGGGCCGACTGGACCAATCGCAGCGAGGCGATCGGGCGCTACCTGGCGGACCACGGCCGCTACGGGATCCCCTTCTACCTCCTCTACCGGCCGGGGAAGGAGCCGCACCTTTTCGGCGAGCTGATCACGCAGGAGGGGATCCTCCGGGTTCTGCAGACTCTCGAGTCCCGGTAGCCCGGGCGCAGCAGGCCCCCGGGCGAGACGATCTCGAGGACTCAGGATCGGTCGTCGGCCTCGCTCCGCGTCTTCCGGACGTCTTCCAACCACTCGAGGCGCCGGCGGAGCTCCTCCTCGAAGCCCCGCTCCGTGGGTTCGTAGAAGCGGGTACCGGCCAGGCTGTCCGGGAGGCACTGGATCCCGCCCACAGCGTTTTCCTCTCCGTGGGCATGGACATACCCCTCCCCGTATCCCACCTCCTCCATGAGCCGGGTCGGGGCGTTCCGCAGGGACATGGGGACCGGATCCGCCGGTCGCTCCTCGATCGTCCGGCGGATCCCCGTCTGGGCCCGGTACACGGCATCGCTCTTCGGGGCCAGGGCCAGGTATACGGCGGCCTGGTAGAGGGCCAGGTCCCCCTCCGGGGATCCCAGGCGGTGGTAGGCGTCCCAGGCGGCCAGGGCCTGGGTCAGGGCCCGGGGATCGGCCAGGCCCACGTCCTCGCTGGCGAAACGAACCATCCGCCGGGCCACGTATAGGGGATCCTCCCCCCCGGCGAGCATCCGTCCCAGCCAGTAGGCGGCGGCGTCAGGATCACTCTCCCGGAGCGATGTGTGGAGGGCCGAGATGAGGTTGAAGTGCTCCTCTCCGGACTTGTCGTAGACCAGGGTCTTGCCCTGGGCGACCCGGGCCACGTCGGAGGCCTCTACCCGGTCCCGATCCCGGCTGACGGCGTCTCGGACCACCAACTCCAGGAGGTTCAGGGCCCTCCGGGCGTCCCCGGAGGCCCGCTGGGCGATCTCCGCCCGAGCCTCCGACTGCAGGACCACGTCGACACACCCGAGACCCCGCTCCGGGTCCTCCAGGGCCCGGTCCACGACCGTCTCCAACTCCTCGGTACTCAGTCGGTTCAGCACCACGACCCGGCACCGGGACAGGAGCGCGGAATTGAGCTCGAAGGAGGGGTTCTCGGTGGTGGCCCCTACCAGCGTGATCTCCCCGGACTCCACGTAGGGGAGGAAGGCGTCCTGCTGCGCACGATTGAACCGATGGATCTCGTCCACGAAGAGGATCGTCCCCCGACCCTGGTGCCGCCGGAGCCGGGCCGACTCCTTCATGATCTCCCGTACCTCCTTGATCCCGGAGGTCACCGCGCTGAAGGGCACGAACCGGCTCTCGGTCTCCCGGGCCAGGATCCGGGCCAGGGTGGTCTTCCCGCTCCCCGGCGGCCCCCAGAAGACGAGCGACGGAACCCGGTCCTCGGCGATGGCCGTCCGGAGAAATCCGTCGGGCCCCACGACCTCCTCCTGCCCCAGAACCTCGTCCAGGCTCCGGGGCCGGATCCGGTCCGCCAGCGGAGCATCCGCCGACACCTCCTCCGGAGACCCAGACTCCGGACCGGGAAGCTCATCGAAGAGGTTTCGCGTCATGGCTCAGGTTTCGATCTCCGCCACCAGGGCATCGGTGAACTCCGTGGTCGAGGCCTCCCCGCCCACGTCTCCGGTCCGGAGCCCCCCCTCCAAGACGCGATCGACCGCCTCCTCGATCCGCAGCGCCGTCTCGGTCTCCCCCAGATAGCGGAGCATCAGGACGGCGGTCCGGATCAGGGCCAGGGGATTCGCCCGATCCTGACCCGCGATGTCCGGGGCGCTCCCGTGGACGGCCTCGAAGACCGCCAGGCCGTCCCCGATGTTGGCTCCGGGAACCACGCCCAGCCCTCCTACAAGCCCGGCGGCCAGGTCGGAGACGATGTCCCCGTAGAGGTTCTCCAGGACCACCATGTCGTAGTCCTGGGGATGGATCACGAGCTGCATGCACATGTTGTCGACGATCCGGTCGTCGGCTTCGATGTTGGGATGCCGCTCCGCCACCTCCCGGAAGCAGTCCAGGAACAGGCCGTCGGAGAGCTTCATGATGTTCGCCTTGTGGACGGCGGTGATCCGCTCCCGGCCGTGGGTCCAGGCGTAGTCGAAGGCGAACTCCGCGATCCTCAGCGACGCCTTCTCGGTGATGATCTTGAGACTCTCCACAACCCCGGGGACGACCTCGTGTTCCAGCCCGCTGTAGAGGCCCTCCGTGTTCTCCCGAACTACCACCAGGTCGATTTCCTCGTAGCGGGACGGGATCCCGGGAAGGCTCCGGACCGGACGCAGATTGGCGAAGAGCTCCAGGGATTTTCGGAGCCGGACGTTCACGGACTGGAATCCCTTCCCCACGGGGGTCGTGACGGGGCCCTTCAGGGCCACCCGGTTCCGCTGGATCGAATCCAGGACCTCCCGGGGAAGGGGATCGTCGTGCCCCTGGTCCAGGGCCTCGGTCCCGGCCTCGACCCGATCCCATTCGTAGTCGGCTCCGGCCGCCTCCAGGACCCGGAGCGCCGCCTCGGTGACCTCCGGCCCGATCCCGTCTCCGGGAAGCAGAGTGATGGTGCGGGTCATGGCGCGACTCTCCTTTGTCGATGAAAGGGCTCCGGCGTGGGAGCGGCAGGGACCCTCCAGGATAGCGGATTCTCCGACCACACGCGGCGCTCGGGAGGCCTCCGGCCATGGATCACCGGGACCTGTCCGCGCTCCCCTCGGCCCCAGTTCCGCAACCGAAGAACCGGCCGTGAACCATCTTCATCCTCATAGTGCCCCGAAGGAGCATACGCGGTCACTCTGAAAATGGATCCCTCCTGATCGAGAACTCAACCAAAGAAGGTCCAGAGGGCGCGGGAGCGGGGCCGGGAGGCGGGTTCTCTCGAGCGCTCTTTAGAA
>JAWVZJ010000144.1:0-6839 GCA_033722255.1 Thermoanaerobaculia bacterium
CGAGCATTGGAGGGAGAGGAACCTTATGCCCTGGGGTGGTGGCGCCCCTCGGCAGC
The DNA here is from genome assembly GCA_033722255.1 of Thermoanaerobaculia bacterium. Classification (GTDB taxonomy): domain Bacteria; phylum Acidobacteriota; class Thermoanaerobaculia; order Multivoradales; family JAIOJS01; genus JAWVZJ01. The sequence continues at coordinate 57 of JAWVZJ010000144.1, forward strand.
CCCGGAGACAGTCGGAGACTGGGGACCCGGGACCTTCGGGATGATCGGATTCACCGGGGGGATCGTCTGGATCGATCCCGGGTCGGAGCTGACCGCGGCTCTCCTGGCCCACCGGGTGGATTCGTCCCGATCCCCGGTCTCCTATCGCCGCCGATTCCTGGAGAGGGCCCGGACCTTCTCGTCCCGGGATGCGGCCGATGGTGAATAATGCCAACGAGAACGAATGCGAACCATGAACGAGAGAGGGAGGAACAGGCGATGGAGCTGACCGATCTGGTGCTCGTGGACGGGGTGCGCACCCCGATGGGAGATTTCGGAGGTGCGCTGTCGTCCCTCTCGGCGAACGAGCTCGGAGCCCGGGCGGCTCGGGCCGTTCTCGAGGGCCTGGAGGTGGAGGGAGAGGAGATCGACCACACCGTCGTGGGAAACGCCCTCCAGACCTCCCGGGACGCCATCTACGGCGCCCGGCACGTGGCTCTGAAGGCCGGGGTGCCCCGGGAGAAGCCCGCCCTCACCGTCAACCGGCTCTGCGGCTCGGGGATCGAGTCGATCCTGGTGGGGAGCCGGATGATCCTGACCGGCGAGGCCGAGATCTGCCTCGTGGGCGGGATGGAGAGCATGTCTCAGGCTCCCCACGTGATCTGGGGAGCCCGAAAAGGCTTCCGGCTCGGCCAGGGGAAACTGGAGGACCTGCTCATGGTGGCCCTCCACGACGGCTATTGCGGGTACTACATGGCCGAGACCAGCAACAACCTGGCTCGGGACCACGGAATCAGCCGGGAGGAGCAGGACCGATTCGCCTTGAGGAGCCAGCAGAGGGCCGGCGAGGCGATCGAGAGTGGCCGCTTGGCCGAGGAGATCGTCCCGGTCACGGTGGGGGAGGGGAAGAGGGAGAGGACCGTCCGGGAGGACGGACATCCTCGCCCCTCGACCACCCTGGAGGATCTCTCCCGCCTCCCCCCGGCCTTCGATCCGGAGGGATTCGTCACCGCCGGAAACGCTTCGGGCATCGTGGACGGCGCCGCCATGATGCTCCTGACCACGGAGGCGAAGGCCCGGGATCGGGGTTGGGAGCCCCTGGGGAGGATCCTCTCGTGGTCCACGGTCGGAGTCGAGCCTTCTCGGATGGGGATCGGTCCGGTTCCCGCCATCCGCCAGGCCCTGGACCGGGCGGATCTGGCCCTCGACGATCTGGAGCTGATCGAGATCAACGAGGCCTTCGCCGGCCAGATCCTGGCCGTGATCCGGGAGCTGAAGCTGGACGAGGATCGTCTGAACGTCAACGGGGGAGCGATCGCCCTGGGGCATCCCCTGGGAGCCACGGGGACCCGGATCACCCTGACTCTCCTGAAGGAGCTCCGGCGCCGGGGCGGCGGCCGGGGAATCGCCTCGGCCTGCATCGGCGGAGGGCAGGGAATCGCCCTTACCGTCGAGGCCGAGGGCTGAGATCGGATGAGCGAGCTGCCCCAGCCCTTCTGGTTCCATCGTTCCTCCCTCCCCCGGGAGGGGGACGTGATCGTGGTGGGGGCCGGCATCGTCGGGCTCTCCACCGCCTACTGGGCCGCTCGCTCCGGGCTGGACGTCCTGGTTCTGGAGGCGGACCGGATCGGTCTCGGGGCCACCGGCCGGAGCACCGGCTTCCTCCAGACCGGGGGTGTGGTCCCCTTCACCGTCCTCGTCGAGCGGGTCGGTGAGGAGGCGGCCCTGGCCTGGTGGGAGCTCTCCCGGGAGAACTCCGCCCTCCTCCGGGAGGAGATTCTGGAAGAGGGGGGATCGAAGGTGGAGTGGCGGCCGGAGGGGAGCTGGCGGACCGGTCGCCGGGCGAGCTCTCAGGAGACCGCGTGGGAGGCCTCCGTGGAGCGACTCCGGGGGGAGGGATTTCCGGTCCGGTGGCGGGATCGAGAGGAGGTGGAGGAGGTCTCGGGGTCCGATCTCCTGGGTGGCGCCCTCTTCGTGGAGGAGGACGGGGGCCTGGATCCCCTCTCCCTCTGTCGCGCCTTCTCCCGGGTGGACGGGGTGCGGGTCCTGCGGGGAGCCCGGATCCGTGAGTTGGAGGAGAGCGGGTCCGGGGTCGTCGTCCGGTGGGCCGGGGGAGAGGCCCGGGCGGCGCGCCTGATCCTGGCCGTCAATGCCCAGATCGTCCCCCTGGTACCGATCCTGGCCCGGATCATCCGCCCCTGGAGCCTCCAGGCCCTGGCCACGGAGCCGGCGAAGGACCGGCTTCCCGGTCTCTGGGTGGTGAACGGCGAGGATCTGACCCTGCGACAGCTCGCGGACGGGACCCTCCTGGCCGCGGGAGGGGGCCCCCCCGCCCACGGAGGGGAGAGCGGGTTCCTCGAGCTTCCCACGGCGAGCGGCCAGGGGGCGCTGGAGAGCTGTCTGGAGTCCCTGTTCCCGCATCTGGAGACGGCGGTCGCGTACCGGTGGGCGGGGACCGTGGCCCGGACCCGGGGAGGGATGCCCCTGGTGGGGGTCCACCCGGAGCTTGCCCGGGTGGCCTACGCCAGCGGGTTCGGGGGCCAGGGTCTGGCCCTCGGGTTCGCCCTAGGACGCCGCCTCGGACGGTGGCTGGCAGGAGGCGAGCTCGAGCTCCCGGAGGGCTTTCCCCGTCCCGAGCTCCCGGAGGCGGCGGAAGCCTGATCGAGCACGCTCCACGCTGAGCGCAGTCGCACGGCCTCGAGAGGCAGGGAGGCCGGTCCCTCCCCGAGGGACCGGGAGTTGCCCGGAAGCGGGACGGTTCCGACGGAGTGGAGCGAATCGATCCTTCTGTTAAAATCCGCCGGACTTCGAGAGCACATCGTTCATCGGGTATCGACGGGGGCGGTGTAGATTCCCTCGCGTAAGCCCGCCATCACCACCATCGACTCGGCCTCGCGACGGCGGCCCATGAATGGTCCAGGCTAAGAACCGTCGCCGTCAGGGCCCACCGGAGAGGGATCCATGGAGCTGTTCAGCCTGATCGTTTCCAAGCTCGAGTACTACGTCTGGAACTTCGGGATCCCCGTCCAGGGGGAGATGATCCCGATCATCGTGATCGTCCTCCTGGGGACGGGGGTGTTCCTGACCTTGCGTCTCGGCTTCATCCAGCTCCGGCGGCTCGGACACGGCTTCGCCGTGACCTCGGGGCGCTACGACGATCCGGCGGAGCCCGGGGACGTATCCCACTTCCAGGCCCTGACCACGGCCCTGTCGGCCACGGTGGGGATCGGGAACATCGCCGGGGTGGCCATCGCCATCCACTTCGGGGGGCCCGGAGCCCTTTTCTGGATGTGGGTGACGGCACTTCTGGGCATGGCCATCAAGTACTCCGAGGTGACCCTGGCCCAGCACTTCCGGAAGATCGAGTTCGAGGACCGGGACGCCCACGCCTGGGAGGGATCGGTCTCCGGCGGTCCCATGTACTACATCGAGAAGGGCTTGGGCCGCAGGTGGAAGCCCCTGGCCATCTTCTTCGCCCTGGCCCTCATCACCACCTCCTTCCTGACCGGTAACGCCGTCCAGGCCAACACCGTGGCCGACACGATGCAGACCGAGTTCGGGATCGCCGTCTGGATCACCGGGCTGTGCACGGCGCTCATCGTGGCTGCGGTGATCATCGGAGGGATCCGGCGGATCGGTGCCGTCACCGGGGTCCTGGCCCCCTTCATGGCGACGATCTACGTCCTGGGGGCCCTGACGATTCTCGGGTTCAACGCTGGCGAGATCCTTCCCACCTTCGCCCTGATCTTCCGGGAGGCCTTCTCACCCACGGCAGGCGTGGCCGGGACCGGGGTGGGGGCGTTCCTGGTGACCATGATGTGGGGGGTTCGCCGGGGCCTCTTCTCCAACGAGGCCGGTCAGGGCTCGGCCCCGATCGCCCACTCGGCGGCCAAGACCGACGAGCCGGTCTCGGAGGGGGTGGTGGCCCTCCTGGAGCCCTTCATCGACACCATCGTGATCTGTTCCATGACGGGGCTGGCGATCCTGATCACGGGTGTGCACACCGAGCGCGTGCCGACGCCCATCGAGCTCCAGGGCGCCGGTGACCTGTCGTTCCTCCAGGCGGAGGCGGACGAGAGCTTCGTCCAGGCCGGAGTGCCCGACGAGCTCGCGTACGGGGACGGCTACCCCGAGGGGGGGCCCGTGATCGCCTGGCACGAGGTAGCGGTCGAGAGGCTCTTCTTGGACCCGGAGCAGACGCGACCGTTCACCGGGGTCATCGATCCGGACCGGGGGGTGGCGTTGACGGAGGACGGGGAGGAGCTCGTGACCCTGTACGGAGACGCGGTGGAGAGCGGTGCTCCCCTGACCAAGCTCGCCTTCGACCGGGGGCTGGCACCCCTGGGCGACTGGGGGGGGTACATCGTGATGCTGTCGGTGCTCCTCTTCGCCATCTCCACCGCGATCTCCTGGAGTTACTACGGGGACCGGTGCGCGGAGTACGTCTTCGGGAAGAACGCCATCCTCCCCTTCAAGCTGATCTTCGTCCTGATGCACTTCACCGGAGCCGTGGTGACCCTGGCCACGGTCTGGACCCTGGGAGACGTGGCCCTGGGCTTCGTGACGTTCCCGAACCTCGTGGCCCTGGTTCTGCTCTCGGGGGTTGTGGTCAGGCTCACCAAGAGTTACTTCGAACGGGAGCCCTGGCACGAGAACTACGAGGCCCACAAGCGATGGGTGGAGGAGCGGAGACGGAAGAAGACGGGCTCCGACCCGGGAGAGTGATCCCGCGGCCGCACTCTTCCCCCGGAGTCGAGGGTCGCTCGAGCGCGATGCGACACGATGCGAGCTGAATCGACGGAGCCCCCGATTTGATCCAGGGGCGAAAGCTGGTGGTGGTCATGCCGGCCTACAACGCCGCCTCGACCCTGGCCAGGACCCACGAGGATCTTCCCCACGAGATCGTGGACGAGGTCGTGGTCGTCGACGATCACAGCCAGGACGAGACGGTGTCCAGGGCCCGGGCCCTGGGGGCCCGGACCCTCCGGCACGACCGGAACCTGGGCTACGGAGCCAACCAGAAGACCTGCTACCGGGCGGCCCTCGAGCTCGGGGCCGACATCGTGGTCATGGTCCACCCGGACTACCAGTACTCGCCCCGGCTGGTGGGAGCCATGGCCTGGATGATCGCCTCGGAGGAGTACGATCTGGTCCTCGCCTCTCGGATTCTGGGAGCCGGGGCCCGGGAGGGAGGGATGCCCTGGTGGCGGTACGTGGCGAACCGGGGGCTCACCGCGGTCGAGAACCTCCTCCTGGACATGAAGCTTTCCGAGTACCACACCGGATTCCGGGCCTACTCCCGGCGGGTGCTGGAGAGCCTTCCCCTGGAGGCGAACTCCGACGACTTCGTCTTCGACAATCAGGTCATCGCCCAGGCCGTCCATTTCGGGTTCCGGATCGGAGAGATCTCCTGTCCCACCCGCTACCGGGCCGACTCCTCCTCGATCTCCTTCGGGCCCAGCGTCCGATACGGCGTCGGTGTCCTGGGCGTGGGTCTCGCCTACCGGCTCCAGCGTTGGGGCTTGGCTCGATTCGAGATCTTCCCCGAGCTTCCCCGGGACTGAGGACCCGTCGACCGTGTGCCGAGCGATGCGTGCAGTATACGGGCCGGTTCCAGACCATCGAGTGGTCAACCGCCCATCTTCATTCCCAGGAATGCCCGAAGCAACCCGACGGGCAGGTCCGACCGTCAGGAACCGGCTTCGAGCCTTCGGAGGATCCGGAGGAGAGGCTCCGAGGCGGGGTATCGGTCCGCGACCTCCCGGAGGATCGCTTCGGCCCGGGGTCTCCCGAGCCTCGGCACGAGGGAGCGGATGCCCTGCCGGGCCGGCTCCCAGCTCGGCTCCAGAGCCACCGTCTCCGCCAGGTGGGCCAGGGCCGGTCCGGGCTGGCCGGACTCCTCCAGCACCAGGGCCAGGTTGAAGTGGGCACCCGCGAGCCGGGGGTCCTCCTCCAGGGCTCTCTCCAGCTCCCGACGGGCCTCCTCGTGGCGACCGAGCCTCCGGAGGACGGCTCCGAGGTTGCTCCGGGTCCTGGGCATCCCGGGATGGATCTCCAGGGCTCGACGGTAGTGCCTCCGAGCTGGGTCGAGCCGGTCCTTCTCCGCGAGCGCTTCCCCGAGCTTGACGTGGGCCACGTAGTTGTCCTCGGTCACCTCGAGGGCGTGTCGGAAGAGGGTCTCGGTGTCGGACCAGACCCGGATCTGATCCCGGGTCCGCACCACCAGGGCCGCCAGGATCAGGACCATGGACACCGCCGCGAGGCGTCGGCCGGCCGTCCGGCTCTTCAGACGGCTCGCCGCCTCCCAGATCACGGCGACCAGGAGGCCTGCGGAGGGCAGGTAGGTGTAGCGATCGGCCCGGGCCTGCTCCCCGACCTGGAGGAGCCCCAGGACGGGCAGCAGGGAGATCAGGAACCAGAGCCAGCCCACGGTCGCCCAGGGTCGGTTCCGGCGGAGGAGCCAGACCGCCGCCGTCACCGCCACCACGCCGAGAAACGCGGTGCCTGCGGACAGCGGATCGGGAGGACCCGGATGGGGAACGATCACGGCCAGGTTCCGGGGCCAGAAGGTGTCTCCCAGGTAGGCCCAGACCGAGATCGAGGCGTGACCGATCCGCGCGAGGGGCGACAGGCCGGAGGCGATCGCCTTTTCCTGGGCGAGCAAGGTGAGCCAGCCGGCTCCCAGGCAGAGGCCGAAGAGGGGAACCTTCTCCAGGATCAACCGACGGATCGGCTCGCCCCGGCGCCGACGCTCCAGCGGCCAGCCGTCCAGTACGAGGAGAAGGAGGGGGAGGGTCACGAGCA
>JAWVZJ010000145.1:0-6808 GCA_033722255.1 Thermoanaerobaculia bacterium
AGGGCGGCGTCGTAGAGGAACGGCTGGTCCGCCAGGGCCTCTCCGGCGAGCCTCTCCGCCTCCTCCAGCCGATCTTCGTAGTAAGCGAGGAGCGCCTCCACGTAGGAGCCCGAGCTCTCCCCCTCCACCCCGGCCCGGAGAAAGCGGAGGGCCGGCTCGAGGTGGCGCTCCCGGGCCTCCGCCGACTCCACCTCGAACAGCTCCGGATCCAGATCCCGGAGCGAGGCGATCGCCCGCTGATAGAGCCTTCCGTGGGTCCGTCCCAGGGCCAGGGCCACCCGGGGCTCCCGGAATCCGGCCTCCCAGGCCCGCTCGAGGTCGGCCCTGGCCTCTTCCAGATCCCCCAGGCTCAATGAGCCCATCCCCAGCGCGTACCGCCCCGGCCCCTCGGCCATCGTCCCCAGCCGCGACCGCTCCGCGTCCAGGGTTTCCATCCTGACCCGGAGCACCTCCTCGTCGGAGCGGGTGTCGTGGAGAGGGGCGAGGTAGACCATCCGGGTGAAGCTCGCCAGCCGCTCCGCCTCCTGCCCGAACCGCTGGGCCAGCCGGGCCCTCTCCCGGGCCCGGGCCTCCCTCGCAATCCCCGCCACCAGGAGCGAGAGGACCGCCAGCACGGCCACCAGAGTGACGGCGGCCACCGCCTTGTGCCGGAGGAGGGCCTTCCGGAGGCGATAGCCGAGGCTCGGCGGGCGGGCAAGGATCGGCTCCCCCTGCAGGAACCGGTCCAGGTCCTCCGCCAGGAGCCGGGCGGACGGGTATCGGCGCCCAGGCTCCCTCTCCAGACAGTGCTCCACGATGATCCGCAGGTCCCGGGGAATCGAGGGGTCGCTCCGGCCCAGGGGCGTCGGCTCTCCCTCGGCCACGCTCACCAGGACCTCCATCTGGCTCTGGCCTGCATGAGGAGGCTCCCCGGAGAGCAGCTGGTAGAGCATCGCTCCCAGGGAATAGACGTCGAGGCGTCGATCCAGGCCCTCCCGGCTTCCGGTCACCTGCTCCGGAGCCATGTAGGCGGGGGTCCCCAGGATCTTCCCGGCCGTCGTGAGCAGAGTGGCCTCCTCGTCCAGGGCGATCCCGAAATCCACCACGAAGGGATGCCATCCACCTCCTTCGGTGCGCACGACCATCACATTGCTCGGCTTCAGATCCCGGTGGATCAGGCCCTGGTTGTGGGCGGCTTGCACCGCCTCGGCCACCCTCCTCAGGACATCGAGCTTCTCCTCGAGTGTCATCTCCGTCGCGGCTTCATCCAGGGACACGCCGTCGACGTACTGCATGGCGATGAAGGCCTTTCCCTCGTCCTCACCCGTCTCGTAGACCTGACAGACGTTCTCGTGGGCCACCTTGGCCTGGGCCCGGGCCTCCCGGAGCATCCGCTCCATCAGCTTCGGGTCGTCTCCCCGGAGGTACTTCAGGGCCACGGGTCGGTCGAGGACCGGGTCCCAGGCCTTGTAGACCTGGCCCATCCCGCCCGCGCCGAGAAGCTCCTGGATCCGGTATCGCATGGCCGGGATGATAAGGGATACTCTCCCACTGCGGGGGACGAGCCCTCAGCGGGCACCCAGCCCCTCAGAGACGGATCGGCCGGCGCGCCCGGCGGTCCAGACGGTAGAGACCCGCCTCCCGGGCCACCCGGGTAGCCGAATGGAGCTCCTCGTCCCGGGGCCGGCGGTCGATCTCGGCGTACCGGGGGCGCCCGTCCCGCCAGGTGTCTCCAGTCTGGTGCTCCGGACGATACTGTCCCATCACGTTCACGTAGGTGTCGGGGCCCAGCTCCTCGGAGATCCATCGGAAGATGGCCGCCGCCTCCTCGGTCTGCCCCGGCATGACCAGGTGACGGATCAGGAGCCCTCGCCGGGCCAGACCATCGGGTCCGAACCGGAGGGGACCGACCTGGCGATGCATCTCCCGGATCGCCTCCCGGGCCCGCTCCGGATAGTCCTTCGCTTTGGACAGGTCCCGGGCGGAGTCCACGGACCAGAACTTGAAGTCCGGCATGTAGATGTCCACCAGCCCCTCCATGAGGCGCAGCGACGAGACCGAGTCGTAGGCGCTCGTGTTGTAGACGATGGGGAGATTCAGGCCCCGGGGAACGGCGTCGGCGATGGCCTCGATCACCTGGGGCACCACGTGCTCCGGGGTGACGAAGTTGATGTTGTGGCAGCCCCGGGCCTGGAGCTCGAGCATCCGGTCGGCGATCTCGTCCCCGGTCATCTCCCGACCCTGCCGCTTCTGGGAGATGTCCCAGTTCTGACAGAAGACGCACCGGAGGTTGCAGAGGCCGAAGAAGATCGTTCCCGAGCCCTTCCAGCCCCGGAGGCAGTCCTCCTCGCCGAAGTGGGGGAAGGCGCTGGAGACGATCGCGTGGCGACCGGTGTTGCAGACCATCGTTTCGTCCGCCAGGCGATCCACTCCGCAGCTCCGGGGACAGGCCCGGCACTCCCGGAGCTCCTCCAGAGCCTCCTCCACCCGGGCACCGAGCTCGCCCCGGCGATGGAGCTCCAGGTAGGCCGGCTCGAAGTCCCGGATCTGATACTCGGGACTCGGTTCCGGCAAGGGAGATCTCCTCGACATCGGGAACGATGGTACCAGCAGCGATCCGACCCCGGAACCCACCTCAAGGAATCGCATCTCGTAGAATCGTCGACGATGCGGATGATCGAGCAGGAGACCATGCAGCAGGTTTTCGCCGTGACCGACGAGCTGGGTCTCGACCGGGAGGAGATCGAGGTCCCCCTGGCGATGCAGGGTCACGGGAGCGTGGAGCGCCTCGACTCCGGCAAGCTAAGGATCACGCTGCCGGACACCGACGATCCGACGTCGTTCCTGGAGAGCCTGCCGGAGACGATCGAAGCGCTCGACGAAGACGTCGGAGGGGCCTCTCCCGGCCCGGGTTAGCCGGCGGTCACGGCCCAGCTCAGGAGACCCCCTGCGACGAGAGCCAGCATCAGGTACACGACGATCCGCTTCAGACCCGGTCCTCCCTCCCCGTGGTCCATCTCCTCCCCGTCGAGGTGCTCCCGGACGTGCTGGCGGTGGAGGCGGACCATCCAGGCGGCCACCGCCACCATGGCCAGGTTGAGCCAGAAGGTGTAGTCGATGGCGAATCGACTCACCTCCTCCACCGCCCGCCTGCTCTCCGGGGTGAGGCCCGTGAGCTCGAACAGGGTGTGGAGCACGACCGCGGTGATCACGATGCTCACCCACATGACGCCGGCGATGTACAAGGCCACCCTCTTGCCGTAGTACTTGGCGTTGATGGCCACCAGGGGTGGGACCATGAGATCCGAGTAGATGAAGCCCATGATGCCGGCGAAGAGCACCCCGTTGGCGTTGAGCACCGTGGCCAGGGGAATGTTCCCCATGGAGCCGATGAAGGTAGCGGCGGCCACGAAGGGCGCCACGGCGGCGTTCTCCAGGATCACGAGCCAGCCGGGAAGGGACTCCGCCGAGCCCGTGAGAAAGATCCGCTCCCAGAGCGACGCCGGCACCAGGACCGCGACGAAACCCGCCACCGTGAAGCCGATGACGATCTCCTCCCAGACCATCTTCCAGTCCTTGACGAACTTGTGACCCACCAGATGCCAGCCGTACCGGCTTCGGATCCGCTCCTTCCAGTCGAACTCCTCCTCTTCCGGCTCCGACTCCTCCTCCACCTTCTTCCGGGCCGCCTCCATCCAGCTCCGGGGATAGGTGATCCGGATCAGAACGGTGCTGATCACGATCAGGAGCAGACCGCCGACGATCTCCGCCGCCAGAAACTGCCATCCCAGGAAGATCAGGATCAGGATTCCCAGCTCGATCACCAGGTTCGTCGACGCGAACATGAAGGCCACCGCGGCCACGAAGTGAGCACCCTTCAGGACCAGGGAGCGGGCAGCGGCCAGGGCCGCGAAGGAGCAGGAGGAGGACGCGGCCCCGAAGGCCGTGGCCAGGGACACACTCTTCGGGTTCGGATTCCCCATGTGTCGGGTGAGACGGGCCTTCGGCACGAAGGCCTGGATCATTCCGGATACCGCGTAGCCCAAGACGAACGCCCAGCCGGCCTTCCAGAAGAAGCCGGTGGCCGTCTTCGCCGCCTCTCCCCAGGTGCTCCAGATCTCCATCGATCAGATCCTCCCTCTGACAGCGATCCTACTCCCCCCCGCCCCTGCGGCGAGAACCTGTCCACCGGGACCGGGCCGGATCCGTATCGAACGGCTACCGTGAATCGTTCCTTCCGAAAGTCCCCTCGAAGACCCGGGGCCAGAGCTTCCCGGTGACGAAGAACGTCTCGGTGTCGGACCGGTACGCGATTCCGTTGAAAACGTCCACTCCCCGGGCCTCGGAGGGACTCAGGAGCCCAGAGGCGTCGATCACCGCCGTGACCACGCCGGTCCCGCGATCGATGCGGAGGATCTCCTCGCTGGTCCAGACATTGGCGTAGATCCAGCCCTCCGCCGCCTCCAGCTCGTTCAGATTCGAGACCGGCTCCCCGGCCCGGGTGACCGAGATCCGGTCCAGGACCTCGAAGGTCTTCGGATCCCGAATCGTGAGGACGTCCGAGCCGTGGCTCATGATCAAACGCTCTCCGTCGAAGGCGAGCCCCCAACCCTCGCCGCCGTACGCAAACTCTCCGATCCTCCGGAAGGGCGGCAGGCTCCAGCGAAGAGCCACCCCGTTTCGCCAGGTAAGCTGGATCAGCTCCTCGCCGATCCGGGCCAGTCCCTCGCCGAAGAGCTCCGGCGGGAGGTCGGCCCGGTCCCGGACCTCTCCCGTCTCCGGGTCCCAGGCCACCAGGGCGGAGCGACCGTAGCGACCGGTGCTCTCGTAGAGGAGACCGTCCCACCAGAGGAGGCCCTGGGTGTAGAGCCCCGGATCGTGCGGATAGGAGCGGAAGACCCGGAAGTCCATCCGTTGGGCGTCTTCCCGGTCCACCGCTCCATCCCGACCCGTTCCCTCCTCACCTCTCCCCTCCGGGCTCTCCTCTGGAACCTCGGACACCGCAGGGCCGGCACCGCCGGAGATCGATCGGCTTCTCTCGCCGTTCGCCCCGGGTTCCCCATCACCGGAACAGCCGGAGATCAAGACACCCGATCCGGACCACGGGAGCAGAGCGAGCAGAGAGAAGAGAACGGAGAGGCCGGGGGCCCGGAGCCGCCGCGCCGTCACGGTCCTCACCCGGGCCGGATCACGCGCCGCCAGAAGTAGCCCCCCAGGAGGAGGAAGGCCACCAGGGCCACGAGCTGGGAGAGGCCTCCGGCCCAGGCGTAGCCGAAGCCGGTCTCGATGAACTCGGCCATGCCGGCGGGGAGGAACTGCTGGGCGTAGACCAGGGCGGCGATCCCGACCCCCATCAGGCCCTCGCCCCCGACGAATCCGGACCCCAGGAGCACGCCCCGCTCCCGGCGCTCCGAAGCCTCCTCCTCCGTGGGGGCCTTGCGCTCGGCGGCAAGACGGAGCAAGCCACCGAGGAAGATCGGCACCATGGTGGAGACCGGGAGGTAGACCCCCACGGCGAAGGGAAGGCTGGGGATCTTGAAGAGCTCGCAGACGATGGCGATGGCACCGCCGATCCCCACCAGGACCCAGGGGAGGTTCTGCTCCAGGACCCCGTCGATGACCAGCTTCATCAACGTGGCCTGAGGGGCGGGCAGCACGTCGGTCCCGAAGCCGTAGGTCTCGGCCAGGAAGATCACGGTGGCACAGACGAAGATCGCCGAGGTGGCCACCCCGATCAGCTCCCCGGTCTGCTGTCGATTGGGGGTGGCTCCCAGGAGGAATCCCGGCTTGAGGTCCTGGGAGGTGTCCCCGGCGATGGAGGCGGCGATGGCCACCACACAGCCGATGGTCAGGGCCCCGGCCCGGCCCAGGTCGCCGGTCCAACCGGCCAGGAGGAAGACGGTGGAGGCCAGGAGCAGGGTGGCGATGGTCATCCCCGAGGTGGGGTTGGAGGTCACTCCCACCAGACCGACGATCCGGGAGGAGACGGTGACGAAGAAGAAGGCGCAGATGATGACCAGGACTGCGGCCACGCCCCGCTGCAACGAGCCGTCCAGGACGTAGAAGATCCCACCGAAAAAGGTCATGGCCAGAAACAGGAGGAGGATCCCGATCCCCAGGGTCTTGAGCGAGAGATCCCGGTCGGTCCGGGGGAGATCCACGGCCTCGATCCCGGCCTCCAGACGCTGCCTGAGCTGGGCCGAGCCCACCTTGAAGCTCTCGATCATGGTGGGAATGCTCTTGATCAGGGTGATGATCCCCGCCACCGCCACCGCCCCGGCCCCGATGTACCGGACGTACCGGTTCCAAATCTGACCGGGGTCCATCTGGGAGATCAGGAGCTCGGTCTCGGGGTAGAACGGCTCGGTGAGGCCCCCTCCCCAGATCGCGATTCCCGGGATGATGATCAGGGAGGAGAGGAGGCCCCCTCCGACCATGACGGTGGCGATCCGGGGCCCCAGGATGTATCCCACCCCGAAGAGCGCGGCGGAGACCTTGGACGAGACCTCTCCCTTGGGGAGGAAGGGGACCGCAGTGTGGAGCTTGTTCGGAAACACCCTCAGGAAGTCCACCACGAACTTGAACAGTGCGCCGACCCCGAGGCCCAGGAAGACGTTCTTGGCCTTGCCGCCCCCGATCTCCGCCGCCACCAGGACCTCGGCGCAGGCGGTTCCCTCCGGGTAGGGGAGGTGGCCGTGCTCCTTCCCTATGAGAAATCGTCGCAGCGGGACCATGAACAGAATCCCCAGAAACCCTCCGCAGAGGGCCAGCAGGGTCATGGAGATCAGGCTCGGGGGCATCCCCCACAGGAAGAGGGCCGGCAGGGTGA
>JAWVZJ010000146.1:0-6785 GCA_033722255.1 Thermoanaerobaculia bacterium
CGTCCACGGCCTGGTCACGCTCTACGCCGTGGCCGGAGCCTCATTCGCCCTGGCCTTCCTCCGTTCCGGACGCTCTCGGGAGGCCTTCCTGGCGGGGGCCGCCTTCGGACTCGCCCAGGCCACCCACCCCGGGGCGCTTCCCCTGGTGGCGGCCGGGGGAGGGGCGATCCTGGTCGGGATCGTCCGACACCGGGCCTGGAGGGCGCTGGTCCCGGTGGCGCTGGCCACCGTCGTGGCCTGGCCCTGGATGGGATTCGCGTGGATGGAGACGGGGTCTCCCCTCTATCCCCTTCAGGTCGAGCTCGGGGGGGCGGAGATCCTCCGGGGACACCCCCAGCTCGATCGGCTCCATCGCGGCGAAGCCCTGATCGGTCAGGAGGAGCTTCCGGTGCCGAAGCTGATCGCCCTTCAGCTCTGGGAGCGGGAGAACCCCCGGGCGGAGATGCTCAGCCTCGGTCCCGGGGCCCTGCTCCTCCTTGGCCTGGCCGGAGTCGGAGGGCTCGGCTGGTGGAGATCGGAGAGGACCGGGCCCCTGTTGTCCCTCGTCCTCTTCGCGGTCGCCTTCCTGCCGGCCCTGACCTCCGCCGCCGGGGCGATGCACACTGCCTGGGGCGCTCCGATGCTGGGAAGACACCTGATTCCCGGGTTCGCGATCCTGATCTGGGCGGCGACCCGGGTCTCCGGGCCCTGGGCCCAGGGAGTCCGGGCCCTGGCCGCGTGGTCGGGGGTGTGGTGGGGCCGTCCCCTGGGATTCGGCGCTGCGGACTGGACGGCGCTGGGAGAGCTCGCCCGGATGATGGCGCCGATCGTCCTCGCCGTGGTTCTTCTCCTGGCCGTCGGTCGGTGGACGGGACGTCTCCGGACGGCCCTCGTGACGGCGGCGTTGCTGGTGCTCTCAACCCTGATCCTGGCGCTTCCCCCCCTGCGAGACTCCCACCGGACGAAGATCTGGGCCGCGGCTCCGGCGGACGCCTACGACCTGCATCCCCTGGAGCCCCGCTATTCCAGGGCGTGGCCGCTGTGGGCGTCCGTCGCCGAGGCCCCAGGGCTCCGGATCGCCTTCACCGCCGGCTGGGACGGCGTGGGCCACAACTGGTACCGGTATCCGTTTCTCGGGTCCCGGCTCCAGAATCGGGTCCTGTACGTCCCGGTGAGCGCGGACGGAGAGGTCCTCGACTACCAGGAGATGGAGGAGGTGGTGGAGGCGGCGGACTTCGAGGCCTGGCTGCGTCGTCTCGTGGAGGGCCGGATCGACCTCCTGGTGACCGCGCCCCCCGACACCCTGGAGCGGCTCTGGGCCCGGGACCATCCGGGGATCTTCGAGCCCTGGGGGCTCGGAGCCGAAGGCCGGGCCCGGGCGTACCGGATCGATCGTCGGGCCGCCCGGGAGTGGCTGGGCCTGGGACTCCCAGCGAATTGACCCGGTCGACCGGCTTGGTATGCGACCTCTCGTCTGATAGACCTGGAGCTCCCGTGATCGCCGCGAACCGCCAGAACGGGACCGCCGAGACATGAGTCAGATCTCCCTTTTCCGACCGACCGACCCCGGAGACTCCGGAGACCCAGGGGACCCCGGGGACCGAGGCACGGCTTCTCCGGATGCGGAGGGAGAACCCTCGGGTTCTCGCCAGAGGTCTCGACCCCGGAGTCCGGCCGGCCTGCCCGGCTGGGGCTCTCCTCCGGCTCCCCTGGACTCCCAGCCGCCGTCGATCGACTGGGAGGAGACCCTGAATCCGGAGCAGCTCGAGGCCGTGACCCACGGCGAGGGACCGCAGCTGGTCCTGGCCGGGGCCGGCTCCGGGAAGACCCGGGTCATCACCTACCGGATCGCCTGGCTCGTCCGGGACAAGGGAGTGGATCCCCGCCGGATCACCGCCGTCACCTTCACCAACAAGGCCTCGGGAGAGATGCGGGAGAGGGCGGAAGAGCTCCTGGGGATGGCGAGCCTGGGGGCTTTCGTGGGGACGTTCCACCGGTTCGCCCTGGGCCTGCTCCGGCGGTATCACGAGCGAGCCGCCCTGCCCCGGGACTTTGCGATCTTCGACACCAAGGATCAGCTCACCCTGATCAAGAAGGCCCTAGAGCTGGAGGAGCTGGCCGAGAGCTCCTTTCCTCCCCGGGCCGTGCTCTCCCGGATCAGCTCCGCCAAGAATCGCCTCGTCTCGACGGCGGAGTACGAGGAGGAAGCGGACGACTTCTACACCCGGCGGGTGGCCCGGGTCTACCGCCGGTACCAGGGTCTCCTCCGGAAGGCGGCGGCGGTGGACTTCGACGACATGCTCTTCCAGGCGGTGTCGCTCTTCCGCCAGCATCCGGAGCTCCGGGAGCGGTGGCGGGAGCGGGTCCGCCACCTTCTGGTGGACGAGTTCCAGGACACGAAGCACGCCCAGATGGAGCTGGTAAAGGCCGTGGTGGGCGAGACCGGGAACCTCACCGCCGTCGGGGACGAGGATCAGGGGATCTATCGATGGCGGGGAGCGGAGCTCGAGAACATCCTCTCCTTCGAGAGGCACTTCCCCGGGTCCACGATCCGGAAGCTCGAGCAGAACTACCGCTCCACCCAGACCATTCTGGACGCCGCCGGCGCCCTGGTGGAGCACAACGAGTCCCGGAGGGGCAAACGGCTTTGGACCCGGGCGGACGAAGGGGAGCCGATCCTCCTCTTCCGGGCCCGGGACCAGGGCGACGAGGCCCGTTGGATCGTGGAGTCCCTGGAGGGTGCGAGGCACGACGGATACCGGCGGCGGGAGATGGCGATCCTGGTCCGCACCCACGCCCAGACCCGGGTCCTGGAGGAGGAGCTCCTGCGTCGGGGGATCCCCCATTCCCTGGTGGGGGGGGTCCGGTTCTACGATCGGGCCGAGATCAAGGACCTCATCGCCTATCTCCGGGTCCTCCGGAATCCCCGGGACGCCTTCTCCCTCCAGCGGATCATCAACACCCCTCCCCGGGGAATCGGACCCACGACCCTGACCCGGCTCGAAGCCGAGGCCGACGACCGGGGAATCCTCACCTGGGACGCCCTCCTCCAGGACACGGTCCTGGATCGGATCCCCACCCGGGGGGCCAACGCTCTCCGGGCATTCCGGGAGCTCATCCTGGAGCTCCAGGAGCTCGCCGAGTCCCGATCCCTCCCCGCCCTCCTGGAGGAGGTGATCGACCGGGCCGGGATCGCCGACGCCTATCGGGACAAGGGAGACGCCGACTCCGAAACCCGCCTGGAGAACATCGCCGAGTTTCTCTCGGCGGCGGGGGAGTTCGCCGAGCGGGAGCCCGACCTGGACCCCCTCGAGGGGCTCACGGCGTTCCTGGATCACGTCTCCCTGGCCACCGATCTCGACAGCTGGCGACGGGACGAAGGGGGGATCTCGCTGATGACCCTCCACAGCGCCAAGGGCCTCGAGTTTCCCGTGGTCGTGGTCGCCGGTCTGGAGGAGGGCCTCCTTCCCCACTTCAACTCCCGGGGAGAGCCCGAGGACCTGGAGGAGGAGCGGCGGCTCCTCTACGTGGGGATGACCCGGGCGGAGGAGCGTCTCCTCCTGACCTGCTGCCGTCGAAGGCGGGTCGCCGGGAGGTACCAGGATCAGGAGGAGAGCCCCTTCCTCCGGGAGATCCCGGACCGTTTCCTGGAGGCCGAGGAGAACCCGGACTCCTTCTCGGGCCGAGACCGGGGGGGAGAGATCCGCCGTTTCTTCGGTCGATCCGAGGATCGGGGCGCCGTCTCCCTCCGGAGAGGAGGCCAGGAGGACTCCGGGTCCGGAGATGCGTCGTCCCCGGACGCGGATTCTCTCGGCCGGGGGGATCGGGTCCGGCATCCCACCCTGGGTCGGGGGGAGGTCCTGACGGTGGAGGGCTCGGGGGGCGACGGGCGGGTCACCGTCTACTTCGAGCGCTGGGGGAAGCGAAAGCTGGTGGCGAAATACGCCAAGCTCGAGCGTCTCTGACTCCGAGCTCGGAGAGATGTGGGTCGTGGTCCCGGCCCTCGGGACGAGAGTTCTCCAGGCCGTCCCCGCCGGGACGCGCGCGGCGGCGAGGGGGACGTACCGCCCCGGCCCGGAGCCGCCGGGGGTTCCGGACGAGGAGGACCCTCAGCCGGGAGGTCCGGACTCCTCCCGGTCTTCCCGGGTGAGGGCGTAGAGGTAGTTGTCGACCCGCTTTCCGTCCAGAAAAAAGTAGCCCCGGAGTCTCCCTTCCCGGACGAACCCCAGGTGCTCCAGGACCTTCTGGGAGGCGATGTTGTCCACGGAGCAGCGGGCCTCGATCCGATATAGGGACGTCCGCTCGAAGAGGTCCGGCAGGACCCGGTCCAGGGCCCGACGCATGATTCCCCGACCCTGGTAGGCGGTGGAGAGGGCGTAGCCCCACTCGGCGAGGCCGTGGTCCCAGCTGTGGACGACCAGCGTGATCCAGCCCGCAGGTCGGCCGTCGACCTCGACGATCCAGTCGAAGCGCCCCCCGCGCTCGGTCCAGAGGTCGTTGTGTCGACGGGAGGAGATCTCGGCCCGGAGCTCGCCTGTGGTGAACGGTGCCAGGGGTTGGTGCCGACGGACGCTCGCCTCGGATCGCCAGAGCTGGAGCAGGGGAGCATCTCGGGGCTCGACGGGGCGGACGGTGATCCGGGGGTCGGTCACGGATCGAGGAGGGGACGGAGGCCGGAATCGGCACGGCCGGGATCCGGAGCTCTCTGCCGGGAGGCCAGTCCCAGGAGGAAGAGATAGGTGTACCCCTGGAAGAACAGGTAGAGGAAGGGCAGGGCCGACCACATGTCGAGCCCGACGGCCGTGACGACGCACAGTGCGAAGTATCCGGCGAAGAGACCTTCGACGTAGAAGGAGGATCCCCTGGAGAGCCCGTATTCCCGCGGGTGCCTTCCCCGGGAGCCCTCGATCCGGTGCTTCGGTGTCCGGTGGAACTCGCCCCCGTCGACGAGGAGTCCTCCGAGGACTGCCCCCGTATTGTGGACGGACAGACCGATCCCCGTGGCCATCACCGCCGGAAGGCGTCTCGAGGTCTCGAGCCAGGACCGTCCGATGGCTACCTGGCTGACGGCGTAGAAGGCGGCGATGGAGATCGTGGCTCCCAGGAAGAGGGGCAGATCCAGGGCCAGGATCTTCCAGGCTTCGCTCCCCTGGCGAAGAACCATGGCCGGGAAGACCAGAAACGACAGGAGGACCATGAGGGGGTAGGAGAGGTTGTTCGTCAGATGAATCGTGCCTTCGGTCCGGATCCGCCAGGGCAAGGGGCTGCCCAGCAGACGAGGCAGCAGCTTCCGGGCGGTCTGAATCGATCCCCGGGCCCATCGGTGTTGCTGGCTCTTGAAGGCGTTCACGTCCACCGGAAGCTCGGACGGAACGACGAGATCCGGGAGGTAGAGGAACCTCCAACCGGCCAGCTGGGCCCGGTAGGAGAGATCCAGGTCCTCGGTCAGGGTGTCGGCCTGCCATCCTCCGGCGTCCTCGATCGCCTGGCGTCGCCAGATGCCGGCGGTGCCGTTGAAGTTGAAAAGACAGCCGGTCCGATGTCGAGCCGTGTGCTCGATGACGAAATGGCCGTCCAGGAGAACCGCCTGGGCTCGGGTCAGGAGGGAGTACTCCCGATTGAGGTGGCCCCATCGGGTCTGGACCATCCCGATCTCCGGATCCTGGAAGTGGGGGACGGTCCGCCGGAGGAAATCCGGGGGAGGCACGAAATCGGCGTCGAAGACGCAGAGGAGCTCCCCCCTGGCGATCTCCGTGGCCTCGGCCAGGGCTCCGGCCTTGTAGCCCCGGCGGTCCGAACGATGGAGATGGTGGATGTCGAGCCCCTGCCGGGTCAGCTTCTCGACCCGGGCGGCCACGATCTCCCGGGTCTCGTCGGTAGAATCGTCGAGCACCTGGATCTCGAGCCTGTCCCGGGGGTAGTCGAGTCGGGCCACGGCCCGGAGCAGCCGCCCCGCCACGAACCGTTCGTTGTACAGGGGGAGCTGGACCGTGACTCGGGGCCAGCGATCCGGCGGATCGGGTCGAGGGGGAACGGCGTCCCGGGTGCGCCACCAGTCCAGGAGGAGGACGAGACGATGGACTCCGAAGAGGGCCAGGACTCCCAGGGTTCCGTAGTAGGTAGCCAGGAACGCCGAGGCCGGGAATGAGGAGCTCAGGTCCATTCCTCCTCCCCGGTCGGGTCCCCGGTGGCCTGGTGCTCCTGGGAGCCGGTGCTCTGGGGCTGCTCCTGATCCACGATCTGGCCTCCTCTCCCTGGGCGGCTCTGGCGTGCCTGATGCTTTCGTTCGTGGGGTTGGTCGTGGCGGGCCGGGGATCGGGGCGACTTTCCGCGGCCTCGATCCTCCTGGTGGCCGCGTTCCTCCGCCTTTTCCTGGTCCCGCTTCCCCCGAGCCTCTCCAACGATGTCTGGCGCTATCTCTGGGACGGCCGGGTCGCCCTGGCGCGGGAGAATCCCTACCGGCTCGAGCCGGAGGATCCGGAGCTCCTGGAGCTCCGGGACGAGGTCTACGAGCGTCTCGATCATCGGGAGATTCCCACGATCTATCCGCCCCTGGCGATCACCCTGTTCAGTATATGTGCCGGCCTTCCGGCCTCGGTGTGGATCTGGAAGCTGTGGGTGGTGACGGCGGATCTCCTGGGTTGCTGGTTCCTGCTACGGCTCGCCCGTCGGAAAGGATTGCCCCTTTCCCGGACGATCTGGTACGCGTGGAATCCGATGGTGGCGTTGGAGACGGCGGGGATGGCTCACGTGGATGCCGTGGGTGTCGCTGCGACCGTGGCGGCCGTTCTCCTCCTGGTCCGACC
>JAWVZJ010000147.1:0-6722 GCA_033722255.1 Thermoanaerobaculia bacterium
CGGTCGCTGGGTGACGTCACTCACCTGGTGGCTGGAGATCCCGTCCCCATGGGCAATGAGACCCCCCTCCCGGGTCGTCTTCTCGGGACGGCGCGCCGGGGAGCGGCCGTCTTCGTGAACGCCTTCAACTTTCCGGCCTGGGGAATGGCCGAGAAGATGGCCTGTGCCTTCCTGGCCGGGATGCCGGTGGTGGTGAAGCCGGCCACCCTGACCTCCCTTCTGGCCTATCGCGTCGCCGAGATCTTCGTTGCCAGCGAGCTCCTGCCGGCGGGGAGCTTCAGCTTCCTCGCGGGCTCCGCCGGAGATCTCCTCGATCACCTCGAATCCCAGGACGTGTTGGCCTTCACCGGCTCGGCGGAGACGGGTCGAACGATGCGCTCCCATCCTCGGGTTCTGGAGAAGGGGGTCCGGGTCAACGTGGAGGCCGACTCCCTGAATGCCGCCGTCGTCGGTCCCGACGTGGAACCGGGGTCCGACACCTGGGAGCTCTTCGTCCGGGAGACGGTCCGGGAGGTCACTCAGAAGGCCGGACAGAAATGCACGGCCACCCGGCGGATTCTGGTCCCTCGAGAACGGATGGACGCGGCGGCCAGGGACTTCTCGGAGGCGCTGGACGAGACGAAGGTCGGGGATCCCGGCGGCGACGAGGCGACCATGGGCCCGGTGGCGAGCTCCCGACAGCTCCGGGACGTTCGGAGCGGGATGCGGCGACTGGCCGAAGAGGCGGAGGTGGTCCACGGCGACCCGGGGCGCCGGGTTCGTCACGATGGAGGAGATCCGGAGGTGGGCTTCTTCGTCGCCCCCCTCCTTCTCCGGGTCCAGGACGGCTCCCGGGCGGAGGCGATCCACGAGCTGGAGGTCTTCGGACCGGCTGCGACCCTCGTGCCCTACGACGGAAACCCGGACCCGGCGGTAGAGCTCGTGGCCCGGGGGGGAGGCTCGCTGGTCACGAGCGTCTACTCCGACGACCCGGCGTTCGTCCAGGAGCTGGTTCTCCGGGTCGCCCCGTTCAACGGCCGAGTCAACGTGGGCTCCCGGGACGTGGCGTCGGAGTCCTGGGGCCCCGGAGCGGTGCCTCCAGGGCTCGTCCACGGGGGTCCCGGTCGAGCCGGGGATGGAGAAGAGCTCGGCGGTGTTCGGGGGCTTCATCGATACATGCAGAGGACAGCCGTGGAGGGTTCGGGGGAGATCCTCTCCGGGCTCTTCCCCTCCGACGCCCAGGGTTGAGCGGGGGGCGACCGGACGGGGGCCACGGAACGACCCCACGATCGGTGGGATCGCTTCCGGGTCGGGATCATTTCGACCTGGACTGTCCATCGGGTACCCGCGGCCGCAGCATGGCGAGGGGTCGGCGGCGCGGCCCCGGGTCGGCTCCGGTGTAGACTCTGATCTACCTATGGCGTCGCCGACCATCGTCCTCGTCGACGACGAGGAGACGAACCTCGAGCTCCTGGAGGCCCTGCTCGTGGACGCGGGCTACGAAGTCGAGAAGGCGACCGATGGCCGTGTGGCTCTGGAGAGGATCCGAGAGGTCCGACCCGACCTCGTCATCACGGACATCCTGATGCCCACCATGGACGGCTACCAGCTCTGTCGGGAGCTCAAGGCGAGCCCGGAGCTCCGGTCCATCCCCCTGATCTTCTACACCGCCACCTACACCGATCCGGAGGACCGGGAGCTGGCCCTCTCTCTGGGAGCCTCCCGCTTCCTGGTCAAGCCAGAGCCCGCCGACCGCCTGAAGAGGACGATCCGGGAGGTCCTCGAGGAGCACCGAGAGGAAGGATCCGGCGCCTCCCCGGCGTTGTCCGAGGAGCCTGCCTATCTTCGAAAGTACAACCGGCGTCTCGTGGCCAAGCTCGAGGACAAGCTCCAGGAGCTGGACGAGACGAACCGCAGGCTCCGGGAGGAGGTCGCGGAGAGGGAGCAGGCGGAGGCCAGAGTCCGCCATTTGGCCTACTACGATTCCCTTACCGACCTTCCGAACCGGACCAAGCTCCTGGAGCTGATGAAGGAGGCATTCGACGGGACCGACGAACACGGATCCACCTGCTCGCTGCTGGTCATCGACGTGGATCGATTCCGGGACATCAACCACACCCTGGGGCATCGGAACGGGGACCGGCTCCTGCGGTTGGTGAAGGATCGGCTGGAGACGGTCACCGACGAAGACGGGGACATCCTGGCTCGGCTCGGCGCCGACGAGTTCGCCCTCCTCCGGTGCCATGGTGGAGCGGGAGGGAGCCCGGTGCTCGCGAGGCGGATCATCGACGCCTTCGAGCGGCCCTTCGATCTCGACGGTATTCAGATCCACATCAGCGTCAGCGTCGGGATCTCCCGGTATCCCGCTCACGGTGCCGATCCCGCCCTTCTGCTCCGGCACGCGGAGGTGGCGATGCACGGGGTGAAGGGACACCGGGGGAGTATCTCCGTCTATACGCCGGAGGAGGACCCCTACGAGCCCCGACGTCTGGAGATGATCAGCGGGATCCGGGAGGCCATCCGCACCGACGAGCTCCTCCTCCACTATCAGCCGAAGGTGGAGCTGCGGGAGGGGAGGACGGTGGGTGCCGAAGCCCTGGTCCGCTGGCGACACCCGGACCACGGATTCCTGCCCCCCGAGTCCTTCATCGGTCTCGTGGAGCAGACCGGACAGATTCGGGCGTTGACCCACTGGCTGATCCGCAGGGCGCTGGTCCAGTACTCCGAATGGAGGGCGGCGGGCCTGGACCTTCGGCTCTCCATGAATCTCTCCGCCCGGAATCTGGCGGACGAGGACTTTCCCCAGGCCGTGGCCGAGCTCTTCCGGGAGGAGGAGATCCAGAGACCGGCCTTCACCCTGGAGATGACGGAGAGCGCGATCCTCCAGGATCCCCCCAGGGCCCGGTCGATCCTGGAGCGACTGGCCGATCTGGGCCTGGATTTCGCCATCGACGATTTCGGCACCGGCTACTCCTCCCTCTCCAACCTGAAGCAGCTTCCGGTCAGCGAGCTCAAGATCGACAAGTCGTTCGTGGCGGGCCTGGTGGAGGACGAGAACGACGCCGTGATCGTTCGGTCCACGATCGATCTCGCCCACAACCTGGGCCTTCGGGTCACGGCCGAAGGCGTGGAGACGGAGGCGGTGTGGACCCGGCTTCGGGAGCTCGAGTGCGATATGGCCCAGGGCTTCTACATGGCACGCCCCATGCCTCCCGACCAGCTGGAGCGCTGGATCGGCCGGGAGCCCTGGTCGGGGAGGAAGTCGTGAGACCGGACTCCGCGGCGGTCCGGGTGGCCACGGCCGGTTCATGACGAAGAGCGACGACGAGGCGGTCGCCAATTGGCCCACGGAGGTGGTGATGACCGACGGGCGTCACGCCTTGGAGGACCCGGTTGTCGTGGAGGATCCCCTTCAGATCCGGATCGGTACGGAGAAGGAGGAGGCCCTCGAGACCCTGGGGATCACCATGAGGACGCCGGGAGCGGACCGGGAGCTGGCCCTGGGCTTTCTCTTCGGGGAGCGGGTGATCGGAGGACCGGACGAGGTCCTCGCCGTCCAGGAGAGCGACGATGCGCGGCCCCTCCACCGGGGGATCGACGTTCGTCTGGCACCGGAGTGCATCTCGAGGATCGACTCCCGGCGTCTTCTCCTCGTGACCTCCGCCTGCGGAGTGTGCGGCAAGAGCGCCGTGGACGCGGCACTGGAGGGAGGGGTCCCGCCCCTGCCCCCCGGGCCTTCCCTGGCCCTGGAGGAGCTGGTCGCGATGATGGAGGCCATGCGTCGGCAGCAGGCGACCTTCGACCGGACGGGGGGGCTCCATGCGGCGGCCCTGTTCACGGAGTCCGGGGAGCTGATCACGATCCACGAGGACGTGGGGCGGCACAACGCGGTGGACAAGGTGGTGGGGGAGCGGTTGCTGGCGGGGGAGCTTCCGGTGGGAGAATCGGTGATGACCGTGAGCGGCCGGCTCGGCTTCGAGATCGTCCAGAAGGCGGCCCGGGCCGGGGTTCCCTTCCTGGCCGCGGTCGGAGCCCCCACCAGCCTCTCCCTGCGGTTGGCGGCCCGGGTGGGGATGACAGTCGTCGGATTTCTTCGCCGGGAGAGGGGCAACGTCTACACGGAGCCCGGTCGGCTGGTCGCCTGATATAAACCCCTTATGTCGAGGAAGTACCGACAGCGCGGCTACCGGGAGGAGGAAGGGGACGAACGCCGGGACGGCCGGACTTCGGGACGGGGCGGGCCGGACTCGGATCGGCCGAAGGGACGAGGGGTGGGGAGACCGGAGCGGGAAGCCTTCCGATGTGCGGCCTGCGGCCGGGAGAGCGATCCTCCGGCTCCGGAGGAGAGGGACGCGGTCTGCGACGGCTGCGGCGACCCCCTCCACACCTGCACCAACTGCCGCCATTTCGACACGGGAGCCCGGCTTCAGTGTCGACGGCCGATCGAAGAGCCGATTCGGGCCAAGGCCAAGGCCAACGAGTGTTCCCTCTTCGAGGCCAAGATCAGCCTGAGTCACGAGAAAGGCGCGGCGAAGGGCCCGGACGGAGGACGGGCAGCATTCGACGCCCTGTTCGGGGATCTCTGAGAGAGGAGAGCGATGATCATCGAGCCGAAGGTCCGGGGATTCATCTGCACCACCGCCCATCCCGACGGCTGCGCCGCCGAGGTCGAACGGCAGATTGCCCATGTCCGGGAGACGGGCGAGATCGATGAGGGTCCTCGACGGGTCCTGGTCATCGGGTCGTCCATGGGCTACGGCCTCTCGACCCGGATCGCCGCAGCCTGGGGGGCCGGGGCCGCGACCCTGGGGATCTGCCTGGAGAAGGAGGCCTCGGGACGGCGGACGGCCACCGCCGGCTGGTACAACACGGCGGCGTTCCACCGGGCGGCCCGGGAGGAGGGTCTCTGGGCCGAGACGCTGAACCGGGACGCCTTCGCCCCGGAGACCAAGGAGGAGGTGGTGGAGCTGCTGCGGGAGAAGCTCGGACCCCTGGATCTGGTCGTCTACAGCCTGGCCGCCCCCCGACGCACCCTTCCAGACGGCAGCGTGGCCAAGTCCGCGCTGAAGCCGATCGGTGACCCGTATCGAAACAAGACTCTGGACGTCTCCACGGGGGAGGTGAGCGAGGTCGAGATCGAGCCGGCGGATCAGAGGGAGATCGAGGAGACCGTGAAGGTAATGGGAGGCGAGGACTGGCAGCTCTGGATCGAGGCCCTTTCGGATGCGGAGCTCCTGGCCGACGGTGCCATCACCCTCGCCTACTCCTACATCGGGCCGGAGCTGACCTACCCCCTCTACCGGGAGGGGACCATCGGCCGGGCCAAGGATCATCTCGAAGCCACGGCGGGGCGCCTGGACGACCGGCTCCGGCCCGGGGGAAGGCGGGCTCTCGTGTCGGTGAACAAGGCCGTGGTGACCCAGTCGAGCTCGGCGATTCCGGTGGTCCCCCTCTACATCTCTCTCCTCTTCCGGGTGATGAAGAACCGGGGGCTCCACGAGGGGTGCATCGAGCAGATGGGACGTCTCTTCTCGGATCGCCTCTATCACGGGGGAGAGATTCCCCTGGACGCCGAGGCCCGAGTCCGGATGGACGATCTCGAGATGCGGGCCGACGTCCAGCGGGAGGTCCGGAGTCGCTGGGATCGGGTCACCGACGAGAACCTCGAGGAGCTGGCGGATCTGGAGGGATACCGTCGGGATTTCCTGCGCCTCTTCGGGTTCGAGGTGGACGAGGTCGACTACGGACGGGACGTGGATCCCCACCGGTCCTGGTAGCGAGGGTCTCGTCGGACCTCGGGGAGGCAAAGGCGGGCTCGATTTCGGATCCTGTTTCCCGGTGACGGATAGAATCGCCTGACCTTGCGAGACGAGAACGACAGGCCGAGCCACGACGACCGGATGGAGACGGGGGAGTCCCAGCTCTCTGGCCTCGAGCTGGAAGCCGGGGAGGATCGGTCGACGGCCCGAAGATGGATCCGGAGGGCGGAAGAGATCCTCCCCGTCCTGGCCCTGGCCGCGATGACACTCCTGCCTCTGGCGGAGATCGTGGCCCGACGGCTCGGCACCGGCGTACCGGGCGCCGCCTCCTTCACTCAGCACCTGACCCTCTGGGTCACCTTCCTGGGAGCGGCTCTGGCCGCCCGCGAGGGGAAGCTCCTCTCGCTGGCCACGACCTCCTTCTGGAGGGAGGGTCCCTGGCGCCGATTCGCCGAGATCTTCGCCGGTGCGGTGGGGGCGGGAGTGACGGCGATCCTCTTCCGGGCCAGCCTGGAGCTGGTCGACGTGGAGAGGGAGTTCGGCTCCACCCTGGCCCTGGACGTGCCGGTCTGGCTCGCTCAGGCCGTGATGCCGGTGGGGTTCGCCCTTATCGCCCTCCGGCTGGCCTGGCGGGCGTCGGAGCGGTGGTGGGGGAGGTTCCTGGGCTTCGCGGGTCTGGGGATCGGTCTCTGGCTGGGGCAGATGCCCGGTCTCCTGGAGGGGCGTCCCGATTGGCCGGGAGTGGCCCTGATCCTGGTGGCCACCGCCCTGGGAAGCCCGATTTTCGCGGTGCTGGGGGGATTCGCGGTCCTCTTCTTCATGACCGACGGAGTACCGTTGGCCGCGGTGCCCAGCGAGACCTATCGGCTGGCGACCTCTCCGCTCCTCGCTGCCATACCTCTCTTCACGCTGACGGGATTCCTCCTGGCGGAAGGAGACTCCTCCCGCCGCTTGGTCCGTGTCTTCCGGGCCTGGTTCGGTTTC
>JAWVZJ010000148.1:0-6673 GCA_033722255.1 Thermoanaerobaculia bacterium
CCCGGGATTCAACGGGCGAATCGGCGTCGTCAACCGGTTCGACCACCGGACCCTGGGTGGTCGCTTCGCCTGGACCTGGTCGAGGCGGAGACTCCGGAGCTGGCGACTCGAGACCGTCGAGAAGGGCCTCCTGCCCGCACCGGCCCTGGCCCCAGGAGACTCCGGAAGCCTCCGTCTTCCCGTCCCCTCCTCCGCCGACACCCTCCGGATCACCTACATCGACGCCCGGGGCGAAGAGCGGATGACCTGGAGCGTGGCACGATCTCTCCGGACCGGGGGGGACGGAAGCCGCCGAGCGGACCGGTCCCCGAGCCGCGACCTCTCCCGGAGCCGAATCCTTCGGAAAGACGAGGGCTGGATCCTGGGCTCCGACCACGCCAGGGCCTCTTTCGACGCGAGCGGAACGCTCACGGAGCTTCGCCTCCGGGGCGTCCGGGTCCCCCTCACCGGAGGGGTTCCCCTCGGCGGGAACCGGGGGGACTCGGTCTCGATCGTCTCCGGGAGCGAGCTCGAGATCCGGAGCGACGACCCCGACTCCGGATCTCTTCTCCACTGGTCGATGGAGCCCTCCGGGAGCCTTCGCCTCCGCTACCGTCTCTCTCCGCCGGAATCCGGGATCCTCTCCGGCATCGGATTTCGCTTCCCCTTCTCCGGGGTCCACCGGGTCCGCTGGGAGGGACAGGGTCCCCACCGGGTCTGGGGCAACCGCCTGGCAGGAATTCGGTTCGGCCTCTGGAGCCGCCGTCCGAACCGGACGAGCACCGGCCGGAGCTGGAGATACCCCGAGCTCCCGGGCTATTACCGAGGCGTCCGGACCCTGGAGATCGACACCGACCACGGGACCCTCCGCCTGGAGATTCGGGGAGCTCCCTTCCTCCAGATCTCCACCCCCCCGCGCCGGGACGATCCCGGCCACGCCACGGCTCCCTTCCCCGCCGCCGACCTCTCCCTCCTCCACCAGATCACCGGAATCGGGACCAAGTTCCATCCCCCGGAGGCCCTGGGCCACGATCCGGACCCTGCTCGACCGGAGACGGTGAAGGGCTCGCTGACCCTCCAGGGAGTCGGACCGCCGCCATCCCCCCGGGGGAACCGGGCCCTCGACCGATAAACTCGTCCCGTCGTGACGAAGGCTCCCCCGACCCGATGGACCCTCACCCTCGGGACCCTGCTCCTCATCCTCTCGCTCTCCACGGGTCGGGCCGAGGCCACCAGTCCAGCGACCAGGACGCTTCCTCCCGTCCTGACGGCGGAGGAGAGGGCGGCGATGGCAGAGATCCCGGAGGACGAGGTCCTGGAAGACCGGGGAGCGATCATCGGAGAGGTGATCCTGCGGCGGGGCGACGTCTTCGATCCCTCCCGCCCCGGCCAGGACAACTTTCTGTTCCGGACCGCGAACCGGCTCCACGTCCGGACCCGGGAGGCGACCCTGGAAAACAAGCTCCTGTTCGAGCCGGGAGAACCCTACCTGGGCCGACGCCTGGCGGAGACCGAACGGAGCCTTCGGCGTCTGGACTACCTCTACGACGCCTGGGTCGTCCCCTATCGATACCGGGACGGTGCCGTGGACATCCTGGTGGTCACCCGGGACGTGTGGACCCTTTCCGTCGGGGCCGGATTCGAGCGAGCAGGAGGCGAGAACACCGAGAGTCTCTCCCTCTCCGACAGCAATTTCGCGGGGACGGGCAAATTCGTGGACCTCAAGTGGGAAGACGATCCCGAGCGATCCTCCTACCGCCTCCGCTTCCAGGACGACGCCCTTCTGGGAAGCCGGGTCGAGCTCCGGCTCCTCTTCGCCGACAACAGCGACGGTTTCCGGCGGACTCTGGATCTGGAGCGCCCCTTCTACTCCTTCGACACCCGGTGGTCGGCGGGAACCCGGATCGTGGACGACGACCGGATCTCCCGCCTCTATGCCGATGGAGACGTGATCCGGGTCTTCCGCCAGGAGGTGGACGCCTGGGAGGTCCGGGCGGGGCTCTCCTCCGGCTATCGGAACGGGCGAACCCACCGATTCACCACGGGGTGGTCCTTCGAGGAGCACACCTTCAGCCGCCACGCCGAGGACCCGGGACGACCCCGGTTTTTCCCCCGCCGGATCGACCGGACGATCTCCTATCCCTGGGTCGGATACGAGCTGGCCACGGATCGATTCCTGGAGACGAGGAACCTGGACCAGATCGGACGGACCGAGGACTACAACGTGGGGACCCAGCTCGCCTTCCGCCTCGGGTACTCCGCGGAGAGCTGGGGAGCCTACAAAGACCAGTGGATCTTCGGCGGCCAGCTCCGCCGGGGTCTGAGCGGCCCCGGATTCCTCGTCCAGATGGACCTCTTCGCCAACGGTCCCTACGGAACCGACGGCCAGGAGGAGGACGTCCACGCCGGGACCTCGGTCGAGACCTTCGTCCGGAACTTCGGTCGCCACCAGTTCTACGGGCTGGTGGAGGCCGAGGCCGGCTGGACCCTGGACGCGGAGCGCCAGCTCCTCCTGGGGGGGGAGACCGGGCTCCGGGGCTATCCCCGATACATCCAGACCGGCGACCGAAGATACCTGGTGACCCTGGAGCAACGGTTCTACTCGGACCGCCACCTCTTCGACCTCGTCTATCTCGGAGGAGCCGTCTTCTTCGACGCGGGGCGAGCCTATGGTGGTCCCGAGCGTCTCGCCAGCCGGGACCTGGGATGGCTGAAAGACGTGGGAGTCGGTCTCCGACTCAGCTCCAGCCGGTCGTCCCGGGGCACGATGGTTCACCTCGACGTCGCCTATCCCCTGGACGGAGACTTCGATTCGATCCAGTGGCTGGTCACCACCAAGGAGTCCTTCTGACGGGAGCGGTCCGGGTTCCCGGAACCGCCTCCGGAGCCGCCTCCGGAACCCCCTCGGTACACTCGAGCCGCCATGAGCCGTCCCCTGCAGACCTCCGACCCGGAGGCCGTCGCCGCCCGGCTGGCCGACATCCGGAAGCGGACCCTGGACCTGGTCTCGGTCCTGGACTGGCCCACCCTCCGGAAGCAGCACATCCCCATCCTCTCCCCGATGGTTTGGGACCTGGGTCACATGGGGAATTTCGAGGAGACCTGGCTGGCCCAGAATCTCGCCGGCGCTCCTCCTCTGGAACACGGGTTCCAGGAGATGTTCGATCCGGTGGCCAATCCCCGCTCCGTCCGGGAGGAGCTGCCCCTGCCTTCGGGAACCCGTCTCCACGACTACCTCCACCGAGTCCGGGAACGGACCCTGGAGCTGCTCCGGCAGGGAGAGATCGAGGACGGTCCCCTCCTGGAGAACGGGTACGTGTTCGAGATGGTCGCCGAGCACGAGGAGCAACACCAGGAGACCCTCCTCCAGTGCATGCAGCTCCTGGACGCCCCCCCGTACCGGCCGAAGCACCGCCGACCGTTGCCGGACCCGGATCCGCCGGCGGACCCGGAGGAGATGATCGAAATTCCGGGAGGCGAGATCCGGATGGGATCCGACGGTCCCGGCTTCCTCTACGACAACGAGAAGCCCGAGCACACGAGATCCCTGGAGACCTTCTCTCTCGCGCGCTTCCCGGTGACCAACCGCCGTTATCTCGAGTTCGTCGAGGACGGGGGGTACCGGCGGCGAGAGCTCTGGACCGACGACGGCCGGGCCTGGCTGGCGGAGACGGAGGACAAATCCGCGATCGAGGCACCCAGGAACTGGTCTCGGCAGGGGAACGACTGGCACATCCGGTACATGGATCGGGTCCATCCGGTCTCCGAGGTGGCGAATCGTCCCGTGCAGAACGTCTGCTATTGGGAGGCGGAGGCCTTTGCCCGGTGGGCGGGGAGACGACTGCCGACGGAGCCGGAATGGGAGAAGGCCACCCTCTGGAGTCCCACCGAGGACGCCCCCCGGAGGTTTCCTTGGGGGGAGGAGCTCCCCGGGCCAGAGCGGGCCAACCTCGATCAACTGGCCTTCAGTCCGGCCCCCATCGGGTCCTACCCGGGAGGAGCCAGCGCCTACGGGGTCGAGCAGCTCATGGGAGAGGTCTGGGAGTGGACCGCGAGCGACTTCGAGGCCTATCCCGACTTCGAGGCCTATCCGTATCCGGAGTACTCGGAGGTCTTCTTCGGCTCCGACTTCAAGGTCCTCCGGGGAGGTTCCTGGGCGACGCGGCCGGCGGTGGCCCGGGGGACGGTCCGGAACTGGGACTATCCGATCCGACGCCAGATCTTCGCCGGGATCCGGCTCGCCGACGACCCCTGAGGAGAAACTGGATTCCGTGTCTGAGAGCGACGACCCCATCATCCCCCCCACCGTGGAGGTCCGGGCCCCCCGGACCTCCCGGGAGGAGGGCCAACGGGAGGTCGTCGCCGGGCTCCGGGGCGATCCCCCTACCCTGCCCCCCCGGTATTTCTACGACGAGGTGGGCTCGAGGCTCTTCGAGGAGATCACCCGCCTGCCGGAGTACTACCCGACCCGAGCGGAGCGGGAGATCCTGGAGGAGCGATCGGTGGAGCTCGCGGAGCGGACCCGGGCCGAGGAGCTGGTGGAGATCGGATCGGGCTCGGCGGAAAAGACCCGGCTCCTCCTGGACACCCTCCGTCGGGAGGGGACCCTGCGAACCTACGTTCCGATCGACGTCAGCGAACGCTTCCTCCGGACCTCCGCCGAGACCCTGGCCCGGGACTATCCCGGTCTGAGGGTGCGTGGAATCGTGGCCGACTTCAACAGCGATCTTCATCCCCTCCCCCCGTCCTCGGGCTCCCGCCTGGCGATCTTCCTCGGAGGAACCCTCGGGAACCTCCACCCGGATCGGGAAGCTCCGGGATTCATCTCCCGCCTGTCCCGGGGCCTGGATCCCGGGGACTGGTTCCTCCTGGGGGTGGACCGGATCAAGGAGCGGGAGATCCTGGAACGGGCCTACGACGACGGGGCCGGGGTCACCGCCGCCTTCAACAGGAACATCCTCCGGGTGGTGGAGAGACGCTACGGGATCCCCTTCGAGCCCGAGGCTTTCGAGCACATGGCCTTCTGGAACCGGGAGAAGGGATGGATCGAAATGCGTCTGAGGGCCCGGAAGGAGATGGAGATCCCCCTGGGAGACGATGGGGAGCCCCTCCACCTCCGTCCCGGAGACACGATCCGCACCGAGATCAGCACCAAGTACGACGCAGCCCGGGTGGAGGCCCTCCTCGCTTCCTCGCCCTTTCGGATCGAAGACCGCTACACGGACTCCGGGGAACGGTTCGATCTCTACCTGATCCGCCGACGATAGGCCCGATCCGATCGGATCTCCGGGAAGGCCGTCGCCGCGGATCCTGTCTACAACGCCTTCCAGCGCCGGGTCAGCGTCAAGCGGAGCTTCTTGTACTCCTCGTCGGGAAGCTCCCGCTTCGCCTCGGAAAGTCGGGTCTCGAACCGGTTCAGCTCCGACCTGCCCTCCAGGTCCGCGAGCTGCTCCTGGAGCTCGTAGAACCGGTCGCTGTACTCCCCGCAGAGCTCCCGGATGAACTTGAACGATCGGCGGTGCGCCGGACAGGGTCCGTGGACGCGAATCGCTTTCTGGTGCTCCGCCGTCCCGTATCCCTTGTGGCTCGCGAATCCGTACTCCGGAAAGCGGCGGTCGAGCTCCTTCATGAGCCGATCCCGGTGAACCTTGGCCACGATGGAGGCGGCGGCGATGGAGAAGTTGATCCCGTCCCCCTTGTCGAATCGGTTCTGGGGGATCTCCAGCTCCGGGATCTCCCGGGCGTCCACCAGGAGATGCTGGGGGGAGCGGGGCAGGCCCTCCACCGCCCTCCGCATCGCCAGGAGAGCACCGTGGTAGATGTTGAGCTCGTCGATCTCCTCCACGGAGACCGTTCCCACGGCGACGCCCGTGGCCCGCTCCCGGATGGTGACCGCCAGCTCCCGGCGGGTCTCCGCCTCGAGCTGTTTGGAGTCGTCCACGCCCTCGATTTCGGTCTCCGGTGGGAACATGACGGCAGCCGCCACCACCGGCCCGGCCAACGGGCCGACCCCGCTCTCGTCGACCCCCGCCAACCGCTCGATCCCCGAGCTCCAGAGGATCCGCTCGAAGTGGAGGAGCGACTCCCGACGCTTCTCTCGCTCTTTCTCCTTCGCCCGACGCCGCTCGAGGATCCGATGGAGTTTCTGGACGCCTCGTCGGGGATCCCGTCGGAGCTTCTGCATGAGGTGGGACGTCACCGGCTCCCCCTCTTCGAGGAGGCGATTCCGGAGCTCCGCGATCGAATGTTGGCTCGGATCCAGGGCCATGACCGGATCGGTGAGGATAGCAGCCCCGCATGCCCCTCGCGTGGCTCGGCCCACCCGAGAGGATGAAAATGGACAGTTGACCGTTCGATGGCCTTGGCCCGGTCCTTCGGCTCCTCTTACTGAGGGAACCGCCGGATCGGTCGGCCCCTCGAACCCCGGCTCCGACGGATCCAACCTCGTCGCGGAGGGATCCGCTGCCGGCTCGGGATCGTAGAGGACAGTAAATCGGCAAGCGCCTTGCAACGATCATTCCTCACGAGAACTCGCTGAAACCTCCCTCGCGGGAGGAGAAAGGAGAGATCATGGAAGACTCTGGTTGGAAGAAATGGGCACCGATCCCTCTGCGATTGATCCTCGGTTTCGGATTCGTCTACCACGGCTATCCGAAGCTCTTCACCAGCCAGGGACACGAGATGTTCCTGGGCA
>JAWVZJ010000149.1:0-6653 GCA_033722255.1 Thermoanaerobaculia bacterium
GCGCCAGGCTTGGTAGGGCAAGATTCGAGAAGAGCGCTCGAGCGCCATCCCATGCGAACATTTTCTTCGCACGGGATCGCCGAATACCTGGAGGCAACCCCCTTGCGGCCCCGGAGCTCGGACCCTGCGGTCCTCCGCGATCGAGAGATCGACCAGAGAAGTACCATCCGCTCAGGACCTATTTTCAGAGTAGCCCCGCATGCCCGTCGCGTTGCTTCGGGCATTCACGAGAATGAAAACGGTCAAAGGACCGCTCAATGGTCCGGGGCCGGCCCCGCGGGTTTGAAAGATCGGAATCCGAGCTCGGGTACGGTGTGGGGCGTCCGGGCCTGATTCCGCCACGACCGCGGACGCCGGGCGGATCATGAAGATCGGAAGCTCGATCACCGAAACCGGCGCGACGCGACCGGTCTACCTGGGGCTGGGATCGAACCTCGACGATCCGATCCGACGTCTCCGGGAGACCTTGATTGCGCTCTCCCGGCACCTGGGGCCGCTCCGGGTCGCCTCCCTGTACCGGACCGAGCCGGTCTCACCGGTTCCCCAGGAGGACTACTGGAACACGGCGGTGGAGGCCGTGAGCGGCCAGAGCGGCCGCCGGCTCCTGGACCTGGCCAAACGGCTGGAGGGGAGCGCGGGACGAGGGCCCGGTCCCCGCTGGGGTCCCCGGCCGCTGGACATCGACCTCCTTCTCCTGGGGGAAGAGACCCATCGGGACGAGGAGCTCATCGTGCCGCATCGGGCCCTGGGGACGCGCCGGTTCGTCCTGGCCCCGCTGGCGGATCTCGTCCCCGGGCATCCCGTCCCCGGTCTCGGAGCCACCGTGGCCGAGCTGCTGAAGGCGCTGCCGGACCGACCCCGGGTGGAGAGGATCGGCTGGGCCGGGGCCCCTGTGCTATAACCGCATCCTGCCCACCATGACCGGCTCGACCGCATCCTCGCCCGGAATCAGGCTCCCGATCGGAACCGCTCTGCTCCTGCTCACCGCCTGTCCTCCGGCCCTCCCGGCCCGAACCGGATCCGTGGAGGAGATCCTGGAGCGGGGCGACGCCCTCTGGGAGATTCGGGACCGAGACTCTGAGGACGGATGGGCGGATCCCGAGCCCATCGCCGAGGCGATCGCCGTGTACGAGCAAGCCTGGGACCGGCGTCCGGAGAGCCCGGCCGTGGCGTGGCGCCTGGCCCGGGCCCTCTGGTTCCAGGCCGAGTACGCGACCCGGGATCCCGACCGGAGGGAGGCGATCCTGGACCGGGCGACGGAGATCGCGGAAGAGGGCTTGACGCAGCTGGCGGTGGAGGTCGGGGGGCGGGAACGGATGGCGTCCGCGGAGCCCGAGGAGCGAGCCCGGCTCCTCGGAGATCGTGCCGAGGCCGCCCCCCTCTACTTCTGGGGGGCGGTGGTCTGGGGGGTCTGGGGCGAGGCCTCCGGCAAGCTGGCCGCCGCCCGCCAGGGGGTCGGAGACCGGATTCGCCGGTACGCGGAGACGGTGATCGCCCTGGACGAGACCTACGAGCACGGAGGGGGCTACCGGGTCCTGGGCCGCCTCCACGCCGAGGCCCCGAAGATCCCCTTCTTCACCGGATGGGTGGACCGGGAACGGGCGATCCGGGAGCTGGAGGAGGCCCGGCGCCGGTTTCCCGATCATCTCCTCAACCCCCTCTACCTGGCCGAGGCCCTCCTGGACCACCGGCCGGAGCGGGCCTCGAAGGCCCGGGAGCTGCTGAAGACGATCCTCGAGACGGAGGCGGATCCGGCCCGCCGGGTGGAAGAGACCCGAGCCCGGACCCGGGCCGGAGAGCTTCTGCAAGATTTCTCGAACGACTGACGAGCGGAAGGGAGAACCCCAGTGGACGCGAAGACCAGCAATTGGATCCTCGTGGGAATCGTGGCGGGCATCGTCGTCGCCTTCCTCGGCGTATGGCTCTTCGGCCCCTCCATGACCGCCTTCACCTGGCTCGGGGATTTCTTCCTCCAGGCCCTGAAGATGCTCATCGTGCCCCTGGTCATCGCCTCCATGGTGGTAGGGATCACGAACCTCGGGGACGTCCGGAGCCTGGGGCGCCTCGGAGGGGCCACGGTCCTCTACTACGTCGTCACCACCGGACTGGCCGTGCTCCTGGGAATCGTCCTGGTGAATCTCCTCCAGCCCGGTGCGGGGCTGGAGATCGGGGCCGAGGTCCCGGACACCGTCATGGGGAAGGAGGCGACTCCCCTCACCGATCTGGTCCTCTCCTTCGTGTCCGACAACATCGTGAAAGCCATGGCGGAGCTGGACATGCTCCCCATCATCGTCTTCGCCCTGGTCTTCGGTGCCGTCCTGACCACCCTCGGAGAACAGGGTCGACCCGTGGTCGACTTCTTCGAGGGGTTCAACGAGGCGATCCTGAAGATGGTCCACCTGATCATGTTCCTGGCCCCGATCGGCGTCTTCGGTCTGGTGGCGGGTCGCTTCGGCGAGGCGGCCGGCGAGCCGGGAGGCCTGACCGCGATGATCGGCTCAGTG
This sequence comes from Thermoanaerobaculia bacterium, assembly GCA_033722255.1. Taxonomy (GTDB): domain Bacteria; phylum Acidobacteriota; class Thermoanaerobaculia; order Multivoradales; family JAIOJS01; genus JAWVZJ01. Next base: position 2,505 of record JAWVZJ010000149.1, read on the forward strand.
GGGATGTACATGGTGACGGTCCTCCTGGGACTGGGGATCCACGGTCTGGTGATCCTCCCCCTGATCCTCTGGATCTTCGGGCGTCGGAATCCGATCCGGTATCTGATGCACCTGGCGACTCCGGTGCTCACCGCCTTCTCCACCGCCTCCTCTTCGGCGACCCTTCCCCTGACCCTGGAGGCCGTGGAGGAGAACGCCGGCGTCTCCCGACGCTCCGCTTACTTCGTCCTTCCCCTGGGGGCCACGATCAACATGGACGGCACCGCCCTCTACGAGTCCGTGGCCGCCATCTTCATCGCCCAGGCCTCGGGAATCCAGCTGACCCTGACCCAACAGATCCTGATCTTCGTCACCGCCACCCTCGCGGCGGTGGGGGCGGCGGGGATCCCCCAGGCCGGGCTGGTGACCATGGTGATCGTCCTCAAGGCCGTGGGGCTGCCCCTGGAGGGGATCGGCCTGATCCTGGCCGTCGACTGGCTCCTGGACCGGTTCCGGACCGCCGTCAACGTCTGGGGGGACGCGAACGGAGCCGCGGTCCTGGAGCGCCTGGTGATCGCCGACGGTCGACACGGGGAGGAATGACGCCGGGAGACCGGAGCGCCCCCGACGGAGCATCCCGTACAATGCTTCCGTGAGCTCTGTTCCCACCACCCTCCCCCTTCTCTGCCTCCCGGACCGGGTCCATTTCCCCGGGGCCACGATGGAGGTCCGCCTGGAGGCCGCGACCGACCAGGGCCTGATTCGGGAGCTCCAGCTCAAGGCGCCGGAGGATCGACGCCTCGGCATCGTCCTTCCCCTGGCCGAGGGAGGAGAGCCCTCGGGCTCACCCCTGTTCCCCATCGGGACCGTGGCCCGGGTGGTGGCCCTCGAGGCCGAGGAGGGAGCAGCCTGGACCCTCCGTCTCCAGGGACTCTGCCGGTTCGAGATCCAGGAGGAGATGGGAGAGGGCCGATTCCGACGAGCCCGTGTCGAGACCCTGGAGGAGCCGTTCTTCGCCGACGACGAATCCTGGGTCCGGAGGCTCAAGGAGCGCATCGGACAGAGGCTACTCGAGGCCCACCGAGCCCTGGGAGAGGCGTTCCCCCTGGCCGGGGACGAGCTCGCGGCGCTGCTGGAGGGTTCCTTCGAGGCCCTGGTCGACCAGACGGCCCAGAGTCTCGATATCCCCACCGAGCGCAAGCTGGAGCTCCTCCAGGAGCCCCTCTCGGAGCGGGCCCGGGAGGTTCTGGGGATCCTCCGGAGCCAGGTCAAGCTGATGGAGCTCCTGGCGCCCTACCGTCACCTTGCCTCGGGCGCGGAGATGAACTGATGCTATCGCTCCGGGACCCGATCCACGGGTTCATCCGGGCCGACCCTCTGGAGGCCGCCCTGGTGAACTCCCGGGCGGTCCAGCGTCTCCGGGGCATCAAACAGCTGGGAATGACCTTTCTGGTCTTTCCCGGAGCCGAGCACAGCCGCTTCGGCCACGCCCTGGGAACCATGCACCTGGCCGGCAGAGTCTACGACGCCCTGGCCGCCCGGGACGAGAGCCCCCTGGAGCCGGGACTCGAGGCCAGGGACCGGAGGCGGGTCCGGGTGGCCGGGCTCCTCCACGACATCGGCCACGCACCGTTTTCCCATTCCGCCGAGGAGCTCTTTGACGCCCCGATCGACCACGAGGAGATGACCCGGCGGTTGCTGGAACACCCCGAGATCGAGGAGATCTTCTCCGTTCGAGGCGGAGGGCTCGCGGCCGAGGACGTCCTGCCCCTCCTCTCCGGCGGAGAGACGCCGGAGGAGCATCTCCTGGCCCAGATCATCTCCGGGGAGCTGGACTGCGACAAGATGGATTACCTCCTCCGGGACAGTCTCTTCTGCGGGGTCGCCTACGGGAGCTACGATCTCGAACGGCTCCTGGACACGGTCCGGCCTCTGGAGGACCCGAAGACCGGGGAGTGGGGCATCGGCGTCGACGAGGGAGGGGTCCACGCCCTGGAGGCCCTGGTGATGGCCCGCTACTACATGTTCACCCAGGTCTACTTCAACGTGACGGGCAAAGTTCTGGAACATCATCTCAACGCCTGGCTCCTGGACGAGGACCTCCGCTGGCCCAGCGACCCGGAGCGGTTCCTCTCCGTGGACGACGTGGCCACCCTGGCCCGGATGCGGGAGTCCGACAACCGGCACGCCCGGGCCGTCCTCTACCGGGAACGCTTCCCCCTGGCCTACGAGACCCGGGAGCACCTGACTCCGGAGGCGAAGCGGCGCTTCGAGGAGCTCCTGCCGGAGCTCCGCTCGACCTTCGGCGCCAGGGAGCTGCTGGTGTCCAACTCGGCCAAGGATCCCCATCGGCTCGGTTCCAGTCGGGTCCTGGTCCGGCGCTGGAACGGAGAGCTGGAACCCATGGAGAGGGCCAGCCACTTCATCCGGCACCTCACGAGAATCGACACCTACCGGGTCTACGCCGCCCCCGAGATCCGGAAGGAGGTGAGTCGGTGGCTCCGGGAGCGACGGCGATCTCCCACCGAGGCGGTCCGGGTATGAGAATCCTGGTGACCGGCGGCACCGGTCTCATCGGCTCCCGGCTGGTGGAGATCCTGGCAGCAGACGGCAACGACGTGGCCGTCCTCACCCGGAGCCCGGACCGAGAGCACGGCCTTCCCCCGGCCGTGGCCGAGGTGGGCTGGGACGCCGAGAGCCTGGGGGACTGGGTCACCGAGCTTCCCCGGACCGACGTCGTGGTCCACCTGGCCGGGGAGAACATCTCCTCCGGACGCTGGACGGAGGAGCGGAAGCGGGCGATCCGCCGGAGCCGCGTGGATTCGACCCGAGTGCTGGCCCGGGCCTTCGCCGAATGCGATCCCCGACCGGAGGTCCTCGTCCAGGCCTCCGGGATCGACTACTACGGGGCCCGGGGGGACGAGATCGTCACCGAGGAGACCTCGGCCGGCGACGGGTTCCTGGCCGGAGTGTGCCAGGAGTGGGAAGAGGCCGGGCGTCCGGTCGAGGCCCTGGGAGTCCGACGTCCACGGCTCCGGACCGGACTGGTCCTCTCGGGACGAGGCGGCGCTCTACCCCTCATGAAGCGGCCCTTTCAGCTCTTCGTGGGGGGGCCCCTGGGGAGCGGGGAGCAGTACGTCTCCTGGATCCACCTGGAGGACGAGGTTCGGGCCATCCGACACCTCATCGAGGAAGACGAGGCCGACGGCCCCTTCAATCTCACCGCCCCCCACCCCGTCACCAACGAGGAGCTCTCGGCCCGCCTGGCCGACGCCCTGGGCCGGCCGAACCTCTTTCGGGTTCCGGCGCCGGTCTTGAGGATCCTTCTGGGGGAGATGGCGGAGCTGCTCCTGACGGGCCAGCGGGCCGTCCCGCGCCGCCTGGAGGAGCTGGGATTCGAGTTCCGTTATCCCGACCTCGGGAGGGCCCTGGAAGAGGCCCTGTAGCTTCCCCCTTTCCCGCCATTCGGACGGGCAAATCTCCGCCGAACCGACGAGATTTGCCGAGTGCGAGCGTCGCCCTTTCCATGCGTTCACTCCCCCTAGTCCGGGCTAAGCAATCGCTGTCGAAAAATACGCCTGTTGCAACAAGAAAAGGTGGGTGCCTGGAGGTCATCACCCGAGCTCTACATCACCGCCAGCTCCTCCTCCAGACGCTGACGCTCGGCCAGATCGGCGTAGAGGCCGCCCCGGGACACGAGCTCCTCGTGGGTGCCCCGCTCCAGGATCCGGCCCCGTTCCAGCACCACGATCGTGTCGGCGTCCCGGACGGCGGAGATCCGGTGGGAGACCAGGAACACCGTCCGGCCCGGGAAGACCCGGCGGAGATTCCGGAGGATCCTCTCCTCGGTCTGGGCGTCGACCGCCGACAGGCAGTCGTCGAGGAGCAGGATCCGCGGCCGCCGGAGGAGCCCCCGGGCCAGGGCGACCCGCTGCTTCTGTCCGCCGGAGAGGGTGATCCCCCGCTCTCCGACCAGGGTATCCAACCCCCGGGGGAATTCCTCCAGGTCGGTCTCCAGACCCGCCAGCTCCGCCGCTTCCAGGACCTCGTCATCGTCGGCCTCGGGACGGCCCATGGAGATGTTCTCCCGGATCGAGGTCGAGAACAGGAAGGTCTCCTGGGGAACCATGGCCACGGCGCCCCGGAGGCGCTCCAGGGGAAGCCGCCGCA
>JAWVZJ010000150.1:0-6604 GCA_033722255.1 Thermoanaerobaculia bacterium
CTTTCAAATTACTCCCCTCACGGTCCTCCCCTTCTCCGATGCACCGGCGGCCCTGAACAAGGTCGAGGCAGAGGACATGCGTGCCTCGGTGACCTGCGATGCCCCTTTTTACGCCTGGGCCACGGTCACCGACGGCTCGGCTCGCCAGGCGGTCTTCGTTACCCCGGCCCGGGGAAACTCGACACTTCAACCCCCCGGGAGTGAGGCCAGCTGCAGTCCGGCGGCCGACATCTGCTTCGAGAGGGCCGGGCTGTTTCACCGGCCGGTTCCCGGGGATCCCGAAGAGAAGATGTTGCTGCCGGTACCTCCGGGAGAGTACCGGAGCATCCGAGTCAGCTTCGACGCCATGAACGGCGGCCCTCTAGGCTATCGGGGAACCCGCTACGTCGAACAGCTCATGTTCTGGCTCGCGGTCCGGGGTGACCGGCAGCGGTACGGTTTCGTCCGGCTTCGAAATATCGGCCCGGACTACGAGCTGAACGTGAGCCACGGTGTCGGGACCCGGTTCGAGGACAAGATCGTGCACCGGACGGGGCTCTTCTTCCCCTTCGGAGCGGTCTATCACTGGGATTACCTCTACGACGCCGAGAACCGAAGCCTGATCCTGACCGTCACGGACCAGGCAGGGAACACGGTGGCCAGAGTCGAAGGAATCCCGAACGTGGACCGAATCACCCGGCCCGAGGGATGGGACTTCCATCTGAACTTCGGTTACGGCAAACGACCGAACGACAACGAGTACCGGTCCCTCGGTTGGGAATTCAGCAATCTGGTCGTGGAGGTCTACGAGTAGGTTGTTTCCTCGGCATCCCGGCCCTCTCGGATTCCTTCGCGACGACGTCCGGCAGAGAAGATCGACGGTCCCGACGAAGTCTCGTCTTCCGTGAACGGGCCGGGGAGCGAGCCCGGAGACATCCGGCTCCTGCTTCCCCCACCAGGAGGTGACGCCCAGACCCTGACCGGGAACCGCCTGGGAGGTCCCACCGTGGCGGGGCCGATCCCCCGAATGCCGCCGCGGAGCCTTCCCGCCGGCGGCTGCGGGTCTGGCTTCCCCTGCTCGGCGCGAGGGCCAGCTCGGATGTTTCAAGGGGTATCCAGTGCGTCCCTAGATATGGCAGCGCTGGCGGACGTTTCCGGAACACCCGAGTGCGCGTCAAATCCCTCGCGACCCGGCCCTTCCTTCCTGCCGGCTGGACTTCCGGAACCTACCCGGGGCGCGGTTTCGACGTGACGGGATCGCCGGGGGACGACGGCTCCGGACGGCGCCCGATCCCGGGACCAGAGGAGAGTTTGGGTTGGGCCGGCCTGGTGCTGCTCCTCGCGGCTCTTCTCGCCGGCGCCGTGACCTTCGACCGACGAGAATGGAGGGGGCTTCTCGGCGACGAAGCCACCTATCTCATGCAGTCCCAGAGCCTGGCCTGGGATCAGGACCTCCGCTACACCGCAGACGACTTCCGGCGATTTCGAGATCAGTGGGACCGCCCACCCGATGGTCTGATCCTCCAGAGCTCCGACGGCGGCGACACTCTGGTGTACGGCAAGCCGTTCTTCTACGGACTCTGGCTGGCACCGTTCGTTCGTATCGCACCGGTCCGGGGAGCGGCGATCGCCAACACCGTCCTCCTGGCCTTCGCGGCGATCGTCACCGCCCGCACCCTGAAGGCGCATCTCGGTGCCATGGCTCCGCTCTGGACGACCGTCTTCGTCTTCGGATCGGTCCTGTTCGCCCACGTCTGGTGGGCCCATGCCGATCTCTTCCTCGCCTGTCTTCTGGCCCTGGCCCTGGCCGTGGTCTACCGAGGGCCAGGAGGCAGCGAGGAGGACTCGGGGCCAGCTCGGGCTCGTTCCTGGGCTTTCGCCGGGGGCCTGGTGGCCGTAGTGACTCTCTCCAGGCCCTTCTACGGAGCCCTGCTGCTCCCGGTGGCCCTTGCCACTTCCGGAGCCCGCCGTCGCAAGCAGCTCTTGGCCCTCGGCGGTGGTTTCCTCCTGGTGCTGGGCCTCTCCCTGGCGGCGAATTTCGCCGTCCGAGGCACCTGGACAGCCTACGGGGCCACACGGGCCGGCTTCTACTCGCACACCGGTTTCCCGGAAATCGACTCCGCCGTCGCACTGGAGAAGCGGTTCTCCGAGAGACCCGGAGCCGGGGCGTGGGTCGGGGAGGGAAAGCTCGGCTACCACATTTCACCCCGCCTCCTGGCCTACGACCTCCTGTACTTCCTGTCGGGACGGCACGTAGGAATCGGCCCCTACTTCCTGCCCTTCCTCCTGGGCTTCGCGGCCTTTTCGCCTCGACGAGGGCGCTGGGCCCTCCCGGTGGCCGTGGCCCTGGCCACGGCCGGCTTCCTATATGTCCGGGCCTTCAACTTTTACGGGGGAGGAGGCGCCCTGGCCAACCGCTACTTCCTGCCCCTGTACCCGGCGCTTTGGTTCGTGGCCGGCCGGCGGATCCGGACGAGACGGGCCCTGGGCGCCGCCGTTATCGTAGTCCTGGCAGCGGCTCCCTTCCTATGGCCCCTCTGGAGCGAGCCCCGGAGATATCCCCTGGTGGAGGACGGCGCCACCGGATACGTGTCTCGAACCGCCCGGGCTCTTCTGCCGTACGAGACCTCCCTGAGTCATCTGAAGCCGGCAGGGCGGGAGGATCGAAATCACCACGGCCTGTGGATCAAATTCCTCGCCCCGGAGCCGAGGCCGGTGTCCGGCGGCGACTGGTTCCGTCTCTCCCCCGCCTCCTCCGGTGAGATCCTCGTCGGCCATTCCAGGCCATTGGAGGAGCTGATCCTGGAGGTGCGCCCCCCGGCCCCCCGGGGACTGCACCTGAAGGGGACCGAGAGCGGTGAACCGAGGGTCCGGGAGGGGCTGATTCGCTACCTCGTGGATCCCGGGCGACCCACGGCCCGCCACCGGATGTGGTGGACCCGGAACGACGTCTGGCTCTACCGCTTCGAGATCGCCCACGAAGGCGTCGAGCCCCTTCTGTTCCGGCTCCGACCCAGGCGCTGAGAGGCGGGAAGGACAGTCCCCGCACTCGGACCCCCCGGCCGCTCCGGTGAACGACGAGCCGAGATTTCGGGCGCGTCTCGAGGCGCCATCCAGCGTCGGGCGCCGAGGCCCACCGGTTTCGGGACCGGCCCACGACGCGAGAAGGTTCTCCTCCCTACGGGGATCGACGAACGTTACCGTCGGAGCCGTTCGAAGGCGAGCTGGAGGAGGGTCTTCTGCTCCAGCTTGTGGGCCTCGGCGGAGCCGGTGGCCGGGCTGGCGCTCTCCCGGCGCTTCACCGTCCGGACTCTCCGCCCTCCGGAGACCTGCTCCAGACGGGGGACCACGTAGAAGAGAGCCCCCTGGTTCGCCGGCTCCTCCTGGACCCAGAGGAGATCCCGGGCCTCCCCGTACCGGTCCATGAGCTCGGAGACGTGCTGTCTGGGGAAGGGATAGAGCTGATCCAGGAACACGATGGCCGTCTCGTCGTCGTCCCGCCTCTCCCGCTCCTCCGCCAGCTCGTGGCCGATCTTGCCGGAGCAGAAGATCACACGGGCCGGCTCCTCCACCTGCCGGTCCGGGACGACCTCCAGGAAACGGGGACGGGTCAGCCCGTCGAGCTCCGAGTTCGCCCGCTTGTGCCGGAGCATGCTCTTCGGGGTCAGGACTACCATCGGCTTCCGCCAGCTCCGGAGGGCCTGTCGGCGGAGGAGGTGGAAGTACTGGGCAGCGGTGGAGGGCACACAGACCTGGATGTTGTCCTCCGCCGCCAGCTGAAGATACCGCTCGAGGCGAGCGCTGGAGTGCTCCGGGCCCTGCCCTTCGTAACCGTGGGGCAGCAGGAGCACGAGCCCCGAGAGAAGATTCCACTTGTCCTCTCCTGCCACCACGAACTGATCGATCGGGACCTGAGCCCCGTTGGCGAAATCGCCGAACTGGGCCTCCCAGAGGACCAGGGCCTCCGGGTAGTCCCGGGAGACTCCGTACTCGTAGGCCACGGGAGCCGCCTCCGAGAGGGGGGAGTCGTAGATCTCGAAGAAGGCGTCTCCGGTGGCGATGGCAGCGAGCGGGACGAACTCCTCCGTGGTCTCCTCGTCCACCAGCACGGCATGCCGCTGGTTGAAGGTTCCCCGGCGGCTGTCCTGGCCGGTCAAGCGTACGGGTGTTCCCTCGGCTAGCAGCGAGGCGAAGGCGAAGGCCTCCGCCGTGCCGAAGTCCACCGGTCGGTCGCCGTGGCCCATCTCTCGTCGCTGCTCCAGAAGCCTCGCCTGCTTGTCGTGGAGATGGAATCCTTCCGGGGCCTCTCCCAGGACGTCGGAGAGGGAGGCCAGCCGCTCCGCGGAAAGTCCCGTGTCCACCTCCATGTCCAGGTGGTAGTACCCACCGGTGAAGGGGTCCCAGTAGTCCGGAAGCGTGGCCAGCTTCGGTTTCTGCTCCAGCTCCGAGGATTCCTTCTGGGCCCGGGAGAGCTCCTCCCGGACCTCCTTTTGGAGCTCCCCGGCCCAGTCGCTCAACCCGACCTCCTCCGCGTAGCTCTCCCAGAGGGGAGAGACCTCCTCGATCCTGGCGTACAGCTGCGGCTGCGTGATGGTGGGATCGTCGATCTCGCTGTGCCCGTGCCGGCGATAGCCGATGATGTCCAGGACCACGTCGGTCCCGAACCGGTACCGGAAGTCCAGGGCCATCCGGGCGGCCCGGACCACGGCGTCGGGATCCTCTCCGTTGACGTGAAAGATGGGGATCGGAAGTCGCTTGGCCACGTCGGTGGCGAAACGACTGGAGCTGTACGCCCCGGGCTCCGTGGTGAAACCGATCAGATTGTTGGCCACGATCTGGACTGACCCCCCAACGGAGTAGCCGGCGAGGTCCGCCATGTTCAGGGTCTCGGCCAGGATCCCCTGGCCGGCGAAGGCGGAGTCGCCGTGCACGAGGATCGGCAGAACGGTCTCCCGCCCCGACTCTCCGACTCGGAGTTGTTTGGCCCGGGTCCGCCCCATGACCACCGGGTTCACGGACTCCAGGTGGGAGGGGTTCGAGGCCAGGTGGATCCGGATCGTCCGGCCGGAACCCACCTCGACCTCACCGGTGGCCCCCAGGTGGTACTTCACGTCTCCGGCCCCCAAGACGCTCCGGGGGTCCAGATCCTCGAAGCCGGCGAAGAGATCCCTTGGGGGGACGCCGACGATCTCCGCCTTGGCCGTGAGACGCCCCCGGTGGCTCATCCCCAGCATGGCGATCTCCGCGCCCTTCTCGCTCCCCCGGACGAGGATCTCCCGCAGGGCCGGTAGGAGCGCGGTGACCCCTTCGATGGAGAACCTCTTGCTCCCGAGGTACCGGGACTGGAGGGTCTGCTCGAACTGCTCCCCCCTGAGGAGGAGCCTCGCCACCTCCTTGGGATCCACCGGTTCCCGCTCCCCCTCCATCCGCTCGGCCACCCATCGGCGGCGAACCGGATCCGGAATGTGCATGAACTCGACCCCGATGGAGCCACAGTAGAAGCGGCGAGCCGCCTCGGCCTCCGGGCCGTCGAGCTCGTCGAGCTCAGGCACCCGGGTCCGGTTCAGACGGCCCAGGGGGTCCAGATCCGCCTGGAGATAGCCCCAGCGGCGGAAACGATCGAGGATCTCGGTGCGAGGGGGAATCGCGGTCTCCATCACGCACTCAGCATACCCGGTCCCCGATGCGCGAGCCCCTCGGGCACTACAATTCCCGTCGATGCGACGACTCGTGACCCCATGGCTCCTCCTGGGAGCCTTCGCCGTGGCCGCTCCCCTCCTCGCTCTGGATCCCTTCTCCCCGGCCGGGACCGGGGGACTCGAGCTGGTGGACCACGCCCTCCTCTCCCTCCAGCAGCACCGACGGCTCCTGATCGTGGGTGCCCACCCCGACGACGAGGACACGGTGCTCCTGACCCTCCTCTCCCGGGGACAGGGGGGCGAGGCGGCCTACCTGTCCCTCACCCGGGGAGAAGGGGGGCAGAACCTGGTGGGAGACGAGCTCGGCGAGGCCCTGGGAGTGCTCCGGACCGAGGAGCTCCTGGCGGCCCGGGAGATCGACGGAGCCCGGCAGTTCTTCACCCGGGCCTACGATTTCGGCTACACCCGGTCCCTGGAGGAGACCCTCTCCTTCTGGCCCCGGGAGGAGCTGCTGGAGGACACGGTGCGGGTGATCCGACGATTCCGGCCCCTGGTGGTGGTCTCCGTCTTTCCGCCCGATCGCCGGGAGGGTCACGGCCAGCACCAGGCGGCCGGGGTGATGGCGGAGGCCGCCTTCCATGCGGCGGGGGAGCAGGGGAGATTCCCGGATCTGGAGGCCGAGGGCCTCCTCCCCTGGCGACCGCGGTTCCTGTACCGGGAAGCGTGGTGGGACCCGGAAGCCGCCACCCTCTCCGTGGAGGCGGGGCACCTCGACCCCTTCACCGGCCGGACCTGGGCCCAGCTCGCCATGGAGGGCCGGAGCCAGCACCGATCCCAGAGCATGGGACGGCTCCAGGACGCGGGCCCTCGGCCCGTTCTCCTGACCCGCCTGGAGGCCCCGGAAGGCGCCGATCCCGGTCGCCTCTTCGGCGGCATGCCCACCGGCCTCGAAACCCTGGCCGGGTTCACGCCGGCCGGACCCCTCC